>CAYRIF010000054.1:0-15953 GCA_964424205.1 uncultured Roseivirgaceae bacterium
GTAATTGTTGCTTGCTCCAATATTCCCCCAGACACATCAAACTTTGGTGCGTGAAAAATAATATCGTAACTATTCCATTCTCCAGTCGGTGATGAAGCCATCGCCAAAGGAATTGATTGCTTGTAAATAGCGCCTACTTGACCGTTGACATAAGTATCATTGTTGTTGTTGTCTAATACTTGTACTTCATATCTTTTTTGTAGAAATACCCCGCTGTTCCCTCTTGATTGGTTCTTCCCTTGGACTTCATTTGGTGATTTCCATTCGATGTGTAATTGTATGCTTCCAAATTTTTTCTTGGTTTGAATGTCTCCCGTTTTGTCATTAACAGTCATGCTGCCGTCATTATTTAAAACCCATTTCGCTGCTGAAGAATCTCCGGCGCTAACCCATTGGTCTAAATTGGTGCCATCAAAAAGTATTATGGCATCGGAAGGTGCTTGGTGCTTAACCCCAGCCGTAACAACTGGTACTTTAGGTTTCCAAATTTCAGTTTCCTCCGGTTTTGTTGGTGCGTCTTTATGGTTTTTTGTTCCTTGAGCTCTGCTCTTACAATTACTTAATAAAAGTAGGAGTAGTATTTGAATAAGTCTTTTCATTTTTTATCCCGTGTTTTTTTATCACTTTCATTCTCTGTAAATAGTTGTTTTATGGCATTCATAACATTTCAATTTAACTTTATCCAAGCCGAGTTGTTTTTATCGCTTTCTACTGCGGCGTGAATAAATTTCACTCCACGTATTCCATCACTCACCGTTGGGTAGTCAGGGGTTTCTATATCGTTATTTGTTAGTATGGCATTAAGGTGTATCGCAAAGTTTTTATACACATTTGCAAATGCCTCTAAATATCCTTCTGGGTGACCTGCGGGAATTCTAGATGCAGATAATGCATCTTTATGCAACCTATTTCCGTTTGGCGTATAAACCATCATCGGCTTGTCCAACCACTTGGTAATTAATCTATTCGAGTTTTCTTGACACCATGTTATGCTTCCTTTTTCACCATATACTTTGATGGCTAAATTATTTTCTTCTCCAGTTGCTATTTGTGAAAAAGACATGGTGCCTTTTGCTCCATTTTCCAATCGCAACAATATATTTCCATCATCATCCAGCACCCTTCCATCCCCAAACCGACCAAGATCAGCCGCTATTTCTTCAATTTTTAATCCTGTAATATACTCGACTAAATTTTCAGCATGTGTTCCGATGTCTCCGAGCGCTCCTCCTGCGCCAGATTTTGAAGGGTCTACTCGCCAAGAGGCTTGTTTATGACCTGTTTTCTCTACTGCCGTTGCCAACCATCCTTGCAAGTACTGAACTTGCACTTTCCGTATTTTTCCCAACTCGTTATTCATAATCATTGCCCGTGCTTGCTTCACCATCGGATTACCAGGATAATTATGTGTCAGTGCAAAAAGAAGTCCTGTTTTAACAACCAATTCCTCTAGCGCCTTTCCCTCCTCCACTGTCAATGTCATGGGCTTATCGCACACCACATGAAAACCATTTTCCAATGCCAGTTTGGCAGGTGCAAAGTGCAGGTGGTTTGGGGTGACAATGGAAACAAAATCCATACGCACTCCTTCAGGTAATTCTTTCTCTTTCGAAATCATTTCTTCAAAAGTACCATAACACCTGTTGTCAGACAAAAAGAGTGCTGCCCCTGACCGTTTTGATTTTTCCTCGGAACTGCTAAATGCGCCACAGACCAAATCAATCATTCCATCCAAGCTTGCTGCCTTTCTATGAACATCTCCAATGAAGGAGTCGATCCCTCCTCCTATCATTCCCATTCTGCGTTTTCTCATCTACTGTTATGCTTTATATTCTATTTTTTCTTCCTTGAAAAACAAGGCAAATAATACCATTACTACAAAAGCAAAAATGGCAGGGAAAGTCCAGATACCTTGCCAGTGATGAACACCTTCGCTTATTACATATTTATCTGCTATTTGTCCAGCTATCCAAAACCCAACAAGCATGCCTATGCCATATGTCGCTAATGTAATCAACCCTTGTGCGGCGCTTTTTATTTTTTCACCTGCTTTGGAGTCGGTATAAATTTGACCCGAAACAAAGAAAAAATCATAGCATATTCCGTGCAGCACAATGCCCATTATAAGCATAAAAAATAAATCACCGGCATCTCCAAAAGCAAACAACAAATAACGTACTCCCCAAGCAAGCATTCCAAACAGTATCGTTTTCTTAAAGCCGTATTTAGTGAAGAAGAACGGTAATAACAACATGAATAATACTTCTGAAAATTGTCCCAAAGAAACCCATGTCGTAGAGTTTTCAACTTTAGATTCTGTTAGAAACAGGCTGATATTTTGGTAATAAAAAGCTAGTGGAATGCAGATTAAAACAGAGGAAATAAAGAAGATTAAGAAATTTCTATTTTTTAATAGTTTCAAGGCTTCCAACCCTAAAATGTCAGAAATGGTAACCTTTTCTCCTTTCGCTACAGGTGGTGTTTTTGGTAAGGTAAAACTAAATACTCCCAAAATTGCTGAGGCAATGGCTACCATTAAAAATGTATTTGACAACATCCCTTGACCAATATTTTCTATCGAATCCCATTTAAATACCAAGCTTATAATATTCCCTGCAACTATCCATCCTACTGTTCCAAATACTCTTACAAATGGGAATTCTTTCGATGGGTTTGTCATTTGATTAAAAGACACAGAGTTTACCAAAGCGAGTGTTGGCATAAACATAATCATATATCCCAATATATATGGGTAAAATAAACTGAAGTCCGTTGCCAGAGACATTTGATACATCAATACAGCGCCCACAAGATGCAGGACTCCTAGTATTTTTTCGGCGTTAAAAAACCTGTCGGCAATTAACCCAATAATAAATGGGGCAATAATGGCTCCCCAAGACTGAGTAGAATATGCCATGCCTGTTTCAGCACCTGTCGCATTGAGGTTGTTTCCCAAAAATGAGCCCAAAGTAACAAACCAGCCGCCCCAAATAAAAAATTCGAGGAACATCATTACCGACAGTTGTGCTTGTATAGATTTTTTCATTATTAGTTAAGTTTTTTTGTGGCGTTAATTAAAAGATTTTTTGTGGCTTCAATTCCATCAGGTTCATTAAGGATGCTGCCTTCATATTCTACTCCTATATAGCCGGTATATCCTGCGTCTTTAACTATTTGCAACATCTTCACATAATCAATGGCTGTCTCGTTTCCGTTTTTATCAAAATCATGTGACTTAGCGCTTACTGCTTTGGCGAATGGCATCATTTCTTTTACTCCCACATATCTGTCATATTCTTCTATACAAGGCGTATTCCAACGTTCACCCCCCTCACGTTTCAAACAGAAGTTGCCAAAATCAGGAAGTGTTCCACAATTGGTTGCATTTACCGCTTCAATTACTTCAACCAGTAAGGCTGCATTAGAAGATAAGTAGCCATGATTTTCTACAATTACGTTGATGTTTTTCTCTTTGGCATATGTTGCTAATTTTGACAACCCATCATGTGCGGCTATTTTCCAAACCGCTGCATCGGTTGACCCAAAAAGGTTAACACGAATTGAATGACACCCAAGAAATACTGCCGCATCAACCCACTTTTTATGATTTTCTACCGCTTCATTGCGTTCAGATTCATCTGGTGAAGCCAACGCTCCTTCTCCATCTACCATAATCAAAAGGTTTTTCATTCCATAATGATTGCTTTGTGCTTTTAAAGAATCTAAAAGCGCATCCATCCCTATAGTTTCTAGTTTTTTGTTATAGAGTTGCGAAACATATTCCAATCCCTCAAACCCCATCTCGCTCGCTTTTTTGGCAAAATCAATTGGGTCAATGGTATGATCATCTCTCATGGATTTATGTAAAGACCATTGTGCTAGCGAGAATTTGAAAAAGGGTGGTTTTTCGACAACTTCCTCTATGCTAGTGTCGTCTTTCTCCTTTTGTTTTTGATCGCAAGAACAGACTAGCACTAATAGTGCTAAAAATAAGAAGGGTTTTCTTAAAGTTAGGATTGTTTTCAATTTCATAGTTTATAACGTTAAGCATCTAACTTAGCATTTTTAACTTTAAAATGAAATTATATTGGGTTTAATTTTAGGTTTTCCCTTTTCTATTCCGCCCGTCGCTTCTCTTCTCTATCACTGCTCCTCCACCTTCGTTTTTTTGCTTTTTGTCCTTTCTTAAATTTGTAAGTAAGCGTGGCACTCAAGACTCTCGTGTCATCTTTAATATCCATTCTTGTGTCTTGATTGTTAAACTTTGTGAAACTAGACACTTGTAATGTGTTAAAAATATCCTTCAAACTCACTTTCAAATACCACTTGTTGTTAAACAATGATTTTCTGAACCCTGCAGAAATCTGGTACATGTTTTTTCCTGTATAAATGTTTTGTGTAAATCCTGATAAATAATACCCTGTGAGTTCTGCTGTAAATCCTTTTGAAATAGCAAAGTCATTAAACACCGCCAGTTTATAATATGTTTGTGTGTCATCAAGCAACTTTCCTTGAATAGTTGCTTCATATTTATTGCTAAAAATATCTGCATTTATGGTTGCCTCCCAAAAATTAGTGAGCTCAAAAGGTAAAGAAATTTCTGCCCCATATTCATGAAAATAATCGAGGTTTTCTCTTCTATATAATACCTGCTTTGTGCTATTATTTTGTGTGGAGACTTGCTCTATTGCTCCCTCTGTTCTGCTATAAAATAGGGTTGCACTATATTTTTTCTTATAGGTATAGGTCCCATCGATGCTGTTAGCATATTCAGGGGTTAAGTATTGATTTCCTTGAATGCTAGAAAATGGATCAATATAATAAATAAATGGATTGAGATCTTTGTATTTTGCCCTATTGATCCTGCTACTATATGAAAAATAAAGTTCGCTGTTTTTATCTGCTTCATACGATATATGAAAGCTTGGAAACAAGTTTGTGTATGAAGTTTTTGTTTTTATACCTGTCGTGATTGAGGTTCCCTTTGTAGAGGTCTGTTCCATTCGCAACCCTGCTTGCAGTTCAACACTACCTATTTTTTTTGTGAGTAACATATATGCGGCATTGATGTTTTCATCATAATTAAAAGCATTTGTTCTTCTATCATCAATTTCAAACTGCCCGGACTCCGAAACAAAAAAATCAACCTTAGTGTCTGTCTTTACCAAGCTGGTTTTTGCTCCAACCTCAGCGGTAACGGTTTCACCGAGTGGATAGGTGAAATCTACTTTTACAGTGTTGATTCCTGTCGTCGTTGGGTTTTCGCCTTTTTCAATAAGGTTTCTCAGAAATGCGTTCTGATTAATCCCGTAAAATTTTGTCTCATAACTGGTGGGAATGTCATAATCAAATGTTGTATGTGCTAAATCAACCGATAGTTTTGCGCCTCTTTTTTTAAGTTTATGTAGATAGTTCAGGTTATATGACCACACGCCTTTTTGTCTATCTCTAAAACTATCTGTAATTGATGATGAGTCCACTGCCTGTGTACTGTTTAAAAAAGTTGTTTCGGTATTATAGGTTGTTTCCTTCTGGTAAATTTTCCCATCAAACGAAAAGCTGATTGCGTTCTTTTTATCTAGGTAATAATCTAGCCCTCCTCGAATTCTATGCAAGTTGCTTTCTTGCAATTGGAAGTTTTTTTGATTAAAAAACACCGTGTTAGTATTGTCAATAAACGTTCTTCTAACATCATTTTCTCTAGTTCTTGGATTCCAAACATAACTATAAATAATATGGGTCATTACCTTTCCTACTTTATAGTTGAGGTTAAATCCAGCATTAAACTTGGTTTTGTTTCCTCTCCCTATTCCCACATATGCAGCTCCAGATAGCCCCTTACTGAATGCTCTATTAGAAATAATATTGATGATTCCCCCTGCCCCTTCAGCAGCATACTTGGCAGAAGGGCGTGAAATAATTTCTATGCTGTGCACCCCATTTGAGTTAGCATTTTCTAACTCTGAAAACAATTCTTGTCCTGAAATATATTGCTCCCTTCCGTCCATCATCACCCTTATTCCTGATTTTCCGTTCATAGAAATTTTATTTTGGGTAACAACAACTCCAGGTGCTCTTTTTAGTAAGTCTAAAATGGAACTCCCTGATGCAATGGCACTTCCGCCCACATTCATGACTACTTTATCTGTGTGTCTTTCAAACAGCGGCTTTTTTGCTTCAACAGTAATTTCTTTTAATATGTTTTCATCAAGGGTTAGTTGAAATGGCGCTAAATTTACTTGGTGCGCTTCACCTTTAACCATCACACTTTTGCTTTGTGTTTTTTTATAGCCAACAAAGGTTATAGAGACTATATAGTTGCCTTCTTTGATTTGTGTAAAATTGAAAACCCCTAAGGAATCGGTCACCGCAGCCTGCACAATGCGCTGGTCACTTTTCAATATCAATGTAGCATTGGCAAATTCTAATGGTTTGCCTTTTTGCACAATTACTTTACCAGTTATCGTGCTGTTGTTCTCTTGCGCATTTGCCGGAAAATAACATACAATAAAAACTATTATATAGATGGATTTCTTTAGCTGTTCTTTCATAAATTTGATGGTTGTTTTGGTTCTTGAATATACCAAAACATAAAATAGCACTCAAGAATATCCATCATTTTCTACACACAATGTGACAAATTATTAGTTAAGCACAAAAAAATATTGCTTGTGTATAATTTATAGAAATAGACCAACAAACATATAAATGCTCAAGCCAATAAAAATAGTCCCTGTAATTTTATTAATCAACGGGTTGTTTTTTATTGGAATGTTGGACTTGGAAGCAGCCACTCCCAGTCCTGCCAACAATAAAAATGCGCCCATGGTAATGCCTAATATATAAAACCAAAAAGTTTGCTTGTCAATTATCACCCATTGTTGGCTTTCCAAATATGCCGTTACCACTAACCAATACGGTATCGGTAGCAGGTTAAAGACACTAATTAACATACCTTGTTTGAATTTAGGAATGCCATTCTCAATATCCTTTGCTCCTTTGTTGTTTGGTTTGTTGAGAATATTAATTACGCCCAAAACTAGCAATGCTAATGCTGCAATAATTTTAAAATAAAAGGTATAGTCGATTTGACTTACGAAAAAATACTGAACACCAACTGCAATTGTAGCATATACAAATTCGAAAATAACAGCACCCGCCGCAAATCGTATGGCTCCGTTTCGGTCTCCTTTCAGCCCTATTTGGATTACCGTCAAGTTGAGTGCCCCGGGAGGAATAGAGCCTAAAAAACTAAAGGTGGTAGCTATAAAAAATGCTTGTAAAATTTCCACTTTGCTTAGGCGTCTTTGCGTTTGTTATAGGCTCTTAGTTTTTTGATTTCTGAAATTCCCTCTGAAAATGTCATGTACCGAACTCCCTGCTCATGATTCTGTTTGCTGATTTTATAGAGCATCTTTACGTGATGAAAAATTGCATTATAGGCTTCAAGCAACGTCGTCCCTGGATGATATATATGTCCCGGCTCTGAACCTGCTCCGTTGAGTTCAAGAATTTTAATGTTTTTACCCTTATACAAATCTTCTATGCTTTTGCATCTTAAATCAAACCTTCCGAAATAAAAACCATCAATTGTTTTTGCGATTTTATCAAAAGTTGCATCAAGTCTTTTATTAATAATATGATTGCCATTTAAAAATGCTGTTCCCCTGCAATGATTTCCAATTGGCTCTAATTCCATTATTTTACCATTTCTTAAAACCTTTTTCATTGTTTTTCCCAACCGTACTTCTAAATCCGTCATGATTACTTTTGCCCTTGGTATTCTCATGGCCAATTCTTTAATAGTAGATTGACCATCACCGATTACGCTAAGCATATCTTTCACAACTATAGAGCTAACCCTTCCTGTTTCTTCATTGGGTAACCGGTAGTAAAAAACCCCCATCTCGATTGGATAATCGATATATTCTTGAATCAAAAAATCTACTTTGATCTTGGAAAGATACTTTTCAACAGCCGCTTCATTTTCTATTTTCTCTACAAACGACCCACGCTCTCCAATGTCAGGTTTAAAAATTAGTGGAAAATGAAGGTTCTCTTTTTTTAAGATTCCCTGAATTTGATTAGCAGTAGCATCGTACTTTATATAAATTGTCTTGGGCTTTAGTTCCTCTTTTATTAGGTCAAAGATTTTAATTTTTGATTCTCCTAACATACCGCCGTTTTCTATGGATGGATTTGAGGCTGAAAAGAAAAAAAATGACCTTGCTTTTAAAACCAGCCAAGCCCAATAAATAAAAACAGGAATATACACTAGACCAAAAGGCCAATATTCCCAATTAGTTATTTTTATCCATATTTTATTCCGGGATGACTCCTTTGCTGGAGAATTCTTTATTGTGGGTGGTTCTCTTAGGGTTGGGAATTCCGAAATGTTCACATGAGCACTCATAATAATTAACCGCTAAAATTATTGCACACTTTCCTGTTCGTTTTTATATCGTATTGTAGATGATGCCACACCAAATCCTTCTGGAATATTTACATAGCTGGCAACCGTATTAAGTCCTATTCTTATCAAAGCCATATGGTGAACAGCGTGCTCTACATTGTACGCTAATTCCCTATTTAGATTTGTTTCAATAACAATGTTCTGTTCTTCTTCGATGGCATAGTCCACCTCAAGGTTGAACTGGTAGTTGCTTTCTGCTTTTTGAATAAAATCAATATTGCGATTAAGTATTGTTAATGTTTGAATGCTATCTTCTTCAATAGACTTATCATGTTTTCTTTTATCATAATTAACTGTCCCCAAAGTGTATCCGTCAAAAAGACAGGTAAAAAATTCTATTGTATGTCTTGTATGTTGACCAATGGTTGCCCCATTCAATATAGCTACTGGGGCTATAAAGTCTTCGTTTTTAACCTGTACAATGGTATCTTCTAATTGTTTGAGAATTCTAATTGCCGCCAATTTTAATTTCGTATTCACCATTTTATTTTTTCAATGTTTGTTTATCATACACTTACTACAAATATTGTATTAATAAAAATTAATACATATGTTGTAGTGGTGTTTCACATAAAGTATAGTACTGTTTTTATTGTAAAAAAGTTCATTTTACAGCTTCTTTCCAATTTGCAATCGCTTGTTTTTTTAATTTTTGTTCCACGATTTCAGTGTATTTGTGAAGCCAAAGTTATAAAATAGATTGAGTTTTCCTTCAACTATTTTGTATGTCATTGGATCAATTTTTACTTTTTCTCCCTTTAACCCCATGGCGTACGCACACCATCCGCCATATGCTGGCTCGTATTTCTTAGGATCAGCAACGAATTTTTTTCTGTTATTCGTACTTGAAAAATGGTATTGAACGCCATTGTAATTATACGCAAATTTTATTTCTCCTTTTGTTGGCGTTTCATCTATAAAATAACTCACTGGATCATACCCTTGAATTGCTACATTTTGTTTATCAATATTATACTGTTTTCTGCTTTTTGTAACTGTACTTTGAGCCTCTGCCGTGCCCATCGTTATTATACCAAAAAACAATACAACTATTACCTTTTTCATTTCATACTTTTTATCGTCTCCCAAATTAGTCCTTCTTCATATCCTTTTCCTACTAAGTAACGAGCAATTTTTCCGTTTCGTTTAAAAACATCTTCTTCTGTCGTAAAGGCGACCTTTTTGCCAATTAATCCTTCTAACGTTTTTTTATACTCCTCGGGGTCAATTTCTTCCATCCCTTTTTTAACACAATACGGCGAAAGGTGAAATTGTTTCAGTCTCATTAAAATTTTTCTTCTTCCCCATTTTTTTATTCTAAACTTTCCTGAAACATAGGATTTGGCAAATCGTTCCTCATTGATAAAATTATCTAAAATTAAAGCAGCAATAATCTCTTCTACAACATCTTCCCATAAACCATAAGAATACAGTTTATCTCTGACTTGCTGTTGTGTTCTTTCTTGATAGGCACAATATGCGGCGGCTTTTAATTTTGCTTCTTTCGGAGAAATGACTTTATTGGACTTGTCCATTAACTTTAAGAAACGATGGTTTCTTCTTCTGGTAATAGCAAATAGAATTTGGTGCCCACATCAACTTTACTGTCAAATGTGATATCCGATTGGAGTTTTTCTGCTGCTTTCCTAGCAATATACAAGCCCAAACCATTTCCCTTTGATTTTTCTGATGCTCTGAAAAACATGCTGAATATCTTATGGTAAAAGTTAAGCGGAATGCCAATACCATTATCTTCTACCTCCATCACTACTTTACCGTCTTTTCTATAAAATGAAAGCCTAATAAACGGCTCTTTATCAACATTTGCCCTAAATGCCAATGAGTTTTCAATCAGTCGCTCACAAACAATCAATAAAAGATTCATATCCGAAGTTAACTTTAATCCTTTTTCGATATTCGTTTCAAAAGTTATCTCCAAATCCGAAAACTTTTTACCAAAGTCATTTTGTATGATGTCAATAATTTGATAAAAATCAATTTCTGATTGTTCTGTTGCTTGATTTATTACATTTACCAATAATAGTTTTGCCAAAATCTGATTGGCATTATTGGCTGTGTCTTGTAGTATTTTAAGGTAACTCATTTGCTCTTCATGATCTACCTCAAGTTGGGCAATTTGTGAAAGCCCTAAAATACTAGCAATTGGTCCGCGTAAATCATGCGAAGCTCTATAAATGAATAAATCTAACTCATGATTAGCAAGAATTAGTTCTTCATTGGTCTTTTTTAATTTTGTTGTTCTCTCATTAACCATTTTTTCTAATGACTGGTTGGATGCGAGAAGCTCTTCATTGGTTTTTTTGATGTTTGATTGTGCATCGGCGAGGAGCTGGTTTTTTTCTATGATTTCTCTATGATTTTTTTCTATCTCTTCTTTTTGGATTTCTATTTCTCTTGCTCGCTCCCTCGTTAATAGTGCGGCCGATTGCAGTTCCTCATACGCCTCTTGTAAATCTGCCTGACTATCTACCAAACTATTATTGGTGTCTTTCAGCTTATTTAATAAGTCGGTGTTGTTTGCGTGACTGGTTTCAAGTTTTAAATTTATTTTCTGTAATTCATTATTTGATTCTTTCTCGCTTTTAAGTAACCTTGAAATTCTTTTTTCAAACCTTTGGTTAACCCTTCGTAAAAACACAAACCCTAGTGTTAAAAAAATGAACGAGGCTAGGGAAGCTATCTTTACAAAATAAAGTCTTTTTTGTAGTGGTTCATAATAATCAACTGCTCCGAAAACTACGCTTTGGATTTCTTCGAAAAACAGTAGGCTGAACATGATAATGCTAAGTCCAAATGCGTTTTTTAATTTTTTTCTACTGTCCAACAACGTTGCCGGCAAAACAAGCATGGCCAATATTGTAAACCTTGGGACAGTATAAAAAGCGATGTTTCTGTGGTCAGCATTTATAAGCTGATTGTAAGGAACAATAAACACAAATGCCAATGGCATAATAATACACAATGAAATTCTTGTGAAGTTTATAAATCCCGCTTTATTAAAAATCGGGATGCTGGAGAGGTAAACAATTAGAAATGAAGTGGTAATAGTAACGTAATACTTTTCAAGATAAATTGTTTGAATTATATTAAATACTAAAAGAATAACCGCCAAAGTAATACTCGCAAGGTTGCTTAGAATAACCCTTTTTTTCAAGCCATCTGGCATCTCCCAATAGACACCAAAGTAGATTATTTGAATTATTTTTTTATACAACTCCTTAAACATTCCCCTTAATAAAATGATTGTTCACCCAATATACACTAAAAAATAATAACACTGCTTGGCTCACCCAAAGCCAACATACAAATCTGCATAATAAAACCCACTTTTCGTAAATATTTCGGGGAATAAAACACTATTGCTGCTGCTTTTCTTGTTTTTCTCTTTTAAAATTTATTGCCTTTATAATAATATCCGCGTGAATGCGTGAATTCTCAATAAACCACTTGTGTGTTTGTAGCCCTCCGCAAACTACCCCCGCTAAATAAACACCTGTGACATTGGTCTCGTTTGTTTTTGAATTATATACTGGCGTTTTGAATTTGTCACCTTGGTTCTCGATTCCTAGCATTTCTAAAAAATCAAAATTTGGTTTGTAGCCTGTCATTGCCAAAACATAGTCATTATCTATTGTCACTTTTCCGTTTGGTGTATCAATCTGCACGGTCGCCGCTGTTATTTTGGAAATAGTAGCATTAAAATACGCTTTGATTTCTCCTTCTTTGATTCTATTTTCAATATCCGGTTTTGCCCAATATTTCACCCTGTCGCTTATCTTATCTTCACGAATAACCATTGTCACTTCTGCTCCTTTTCTATAAGTTTCCAATGCAACATCAATAGCAGAGTTGGCAGCACCAACCACTACCACTTTTTGCGCAAAATATGGATGTGGCTCTTTGTAATAATGCTTTACTTTTGGTAGCGTCTCTCCTTTAACATTCATTTTGTACGGCAAATCATAAAAGCCCGTTGCTAGAATAATTGCTTTGGCAGCATACTTTGCTTTAGCCGATGCTATTCTGAAAACATCTTTTTTGTTTACTTCCTTTATTTCTTCGTACAGTTTTAGGTTCAACTGCCAGGTAGTTGCCACACGTCTGTAATATTCGAGGGCTTCTGAGCGTGTTGGTTTAGGTGCGTGAGAAATAAAAGGAACACCACCAATTTCTAATCTTTCCGATGTCGAAAAAAAGGTCATATTCGACGGATAGTGGTACAATGAATTGACCAAACACCCTTTGTCTATAATTAAATAACTCATTCCTGCTTTTTTTGCCTCAATCCCGCATGCAAGCCCAATTGGACCTGCACCAATAATAACTACGTCAAATACCTTGTTTTTAGACATTCTTTTTTTGTTTTATCCCAAAAAACAAATATAGTAACCGCTCATCTATAATAATTCACCTTTTAACCTTTTCTGTCATTCTATTTCCTTTTTTTATTTACCTTCGGGAAATTAATAAAAAGCTATGAAGCGTACAATTATACTTATTATCGGATTGGTCTTTGCTGGCCTTGTCGGCAATATTGTATATACCATGATTACTACTAAATCTCACAGCCCCGAAGCAGTGGCGCGTTATAGTAAAAACAACACCACCATTACAGTAAAATATTGCCAACCTTACAAAAAAGGTCGATTGCTTTTTGGTAATCCTGGTTCTGAGGCACTGGAATTTTATGGTCTCCCTTGGCGAACTGGTGCAAATGAGGCTACAGAAATTTCAACTACGCAAGATTTGAAATTTGATAATCATATATTGAAGGCAGGAAATTATTCCATTTATTCCATCCCTAATGAAAAGGAATGGACTATTATATTTAACACAAAGACCGGATACTGGGGCAAGTCTTTTTTTGGTTCTCCTTTTGATACTACCAAGGATGTTTTGAGAGTAACCGCTCCTCGATTAAAAAATAATGAAAGTGTTGAGCAATTCACCATTAATTTTGTCGAAACAGAAAATACGCTTGCATTACAATTACTCTGGGGTGAAGTTAAGGTTGACGTGCCCTTTGATATCTTATGAAGAATCAATCACAATGACAACTAATATCAACTACCTGCTGCCCACTTTTTCCTTCGGTGCGGTAACCGTCTCTCTTCCACCAATCTAATCCACCCAATAATTCTTTGGTGCGAAACCCTAGTTTTGTCATTTTCAAAGCGCCTTTTGTTGAGGCATTACAACCAATGCCATCACAATAAGTTACGTATAAAAAATCTTTGTCCAAATGAACTGTATTTTGTTCGTCCATAATTTGGTGGTGCAGGCTAATTGCCTGTGGAATGTGCTCATTTTCGTATGCCTCTTCTGAGCGGGCATCTATGACAATCATTTTACTTTTCTTTTCCATCGCCTGATTTACATCCCACGAATCTATTTCAAATTTTAACTTATTTTCAAAATGATTGATTGCTGCTTTCATAAATTTTTACTACAATATTAAGAAAAAAAATTGAGGCGAAAAATGAAAGTTTTTGATGATATACATGAAATAGATGCATACATTGGTTCATAATTTATTCATAACTTTGTATTAGGTTTGTTTATTTCTATGAAACAAAAATTAATAATGCTTTCTGATTTGTGGGGCAAGCAAAAGTCTGCTTGGGTAAACAGCTACATGGAGTTGCTTAGTCCAACTTTTGAAATTATCTATTATGATTCTTGCACCTTGGGTGAAATAAATTTAATCAATTACTCAGAAAACGCGATCCACCAACAGTTTATAAATGGAGGAATAGATACTGCTGTCACAAATCTCCTCGAAAAAGAAAAAAGGGAAATTACCATTCTTGCTTTTAGTATAGGAGGAACTATCGCGTGGAAGGCAGGTTTAAAAGGATTAAAGATTTCTAACTTTTTTGCCGTTTCCTCCACCCGTCTTAGGTATGAAACAGCAAAACCAAATTGCCCTATTTATTTGTGTTTTGGTGATTTGGATAATTATCGTCCTGCCGCTGGTTGGTTCAAAGGGTTAGCTGTTGCTAATTTTTATACACTAAATAATGAGACTCATCATTTGTATAAAAACGAAATTTGTATAAAGCTAATTTGTGATAAATTAATAAAAACCATCATTGCATAAGTGCCGTATGGAAATAAAACATTTCAGATTAATCAAAACAATTGTGGAAGAAGGAGGAATCACCAAAGCCTCTTCCAAATTATTTTTATCGCAATCTGCTTTGAGCCATCAGCTCAAAGAAGCGGAAATTCAACTTGGAACAAAAATTTTCCTGCGTATAAATAAAAAACTTGTGCTCACCGAGGTTGGGGAGAAAATATATAAAGGTGCGGGTGTAATTCTTGGAGAGCTTGGAAAAATAGAAAATGAGATTAAAGATGTTTTTTCTGGTAAAACAGGAACGATTACAATCGGTACGGAATGCTATACCAGCTATTATTGGCTTCCTGCAGTTATAAAAAAATTTAACGCTGCGTTTCCACGTATTACCGTAGCAATTAATTTTGAAGCAACGCACTATCCATTAGAAAAACTGCTTTCCAATGAAATTGACCTTGCCATCACGAGCGATCCAAAAGATATTGCACTTTTAGAGCATGTGGAATTGTTTGAAGATGAGATGGTTGCCTTGGTTTCTGCATTTCACCCTTGGGCAGAGAAAAAGTTTATTCTTGCTGAAGATTTTAAGGCGGTAAATTTAATCATTCATTCCGAACCATTAGAATCGGTGACCGTTTACAAAGCGCTATTAAAACCCAAACAAATTGCCCCAAAAAAAATAACCGTTGTGCCCTTGACCGAGGCATCAGTAGAAATGGTGAAAGCGGAAATGGGTGTAATGGTTATTGCCAGGTGGGCTCTAAAACCATATTTTGGTGATAAAGAAATTAAAACTGTCAGTATTGAGCCCAATGGTCTCTTTCGGAATCAATACATTGCGCGCCTAAAAGAAAAAAACTATCCTGATTACTACGATTATTTTATTAAGTTTTTACGCGAAGAAATTATTATTTAGATATGAAAAATTCCGTTATTATCAGAAGTGCCAAACAAAAAGATATGGACATGGTTATTCTTCTTTCCCAAGCACATGCCAACCATGAAAAGACCGATTACTCATTAGAGGGGAAGAAAGAAAAACTATCATCATTATTATTTGGTTCAAAAAAAACGTTGTGGTGTTTTCTAGCAGAAGTTGATAATGAAATTGTTGGTTATGCCACATGTAATAAAGAACCATCTACCTGGACAGGCGAGTATTTTATGCATATGGATTGTTTGTATTTAACAGAAACCTTTAGGGGAAAAGGTGTTGGTAAATTATTAATAGAAGAAATCGAAATATTAGCTAAGAAAGAAGGGTGTATGGAGGTTCAATGGCAAACGCCCATGTTTAATAAGTCCGCCATTCGGTTTTACAACAAATTAGGTGCCTCATCAAAAGAAAAGTTGCGCTTTTACTATAACAACATCTAATTA
>CAYRIF010000055.1:0-15818 GCA_964424205.1 uncultured Roseivirgaceae bacterium
AACTACAATTAATTACTTGATAATCAACATATTAGCGTTTTTCAGCAGACCCTATGTATGGCTTTATACGAAGGCATCTATTTTATAAACCTAATTTGGAGATTTAGTTTAAAATACAACTCTACGTTTTCAGAATAAACTTTTCCAAATTCGTGTCTTGAAGAGCTTGCTGTATCAAGTTTGGTATTACCAATTAAATAGTCTTCAAATTCATTCCTATTGTAAATATGGTAACACAAAACATCTCCATTCTCTTTTACAATTAAATAGCCACCTGTAGCATCATATTTTCCTGTCCAAACTTTTGAAGGCATCATTCCAAGTGCTACGTCTGTTAAAAATCTTTTTATTTTGTATTCGTAAAATTTATGTTCATTTTCAATATCAAAGTTCAACGGATTTAATTTTGCCGTTTTAGTAATCAAATCTGTTAAATGGGAAAATTCACTTGAATAAAAATCAAAAATGATTTGAGATAAAATTTCAGGAAGTAAACTGTCCATTAAAACAAGATTATTTGAAAATATTTGTCTTTCGGTTTTTACAAATTTAAATTCTCCACCTGCATTTTGGATTTGAACAATCCTATCCATTATTTTACTTCTTGTATCAATTGAATTGATTTGTTCAATATCACTTTTTGTCAAATTTGCTCCAACAATTTGATAAACAAAATTTGTTGTTTTTCCTGCATTTAGTAGAGTAGAAGGACTTCCTAGTTGTGATTTTATGCTAAAACCTAAAGTCGGTTGTTGGTTTGTTCTTTGGTCGTGAACCACAATTGTAATGTCCGTTTTTGCAGTTGAACTCGCTTTTAAAGAAAGGCAATTAATGGATTGCATAAATGCCTCAATTTCGGGAACTGAAAATGTTCTCGATTTATTCTTTTTAATTTTTTCAAGTAAGACTTTTGCCTTTTCTTTAAACACAGAAATAGCAATTTTTAAAACCTCTTCCCCTCCCGAAATAAGAATTATTTCATCTTGAATAGAGTATTCAAAATCTCCGTTTGTTTCTGTTCTTAAAATACGTAAAATCGGATATATTAAGCCTTCTAATTTCTCAATATCTTTATTTCCAAGAAATAATTCTTTGTCTCCTAATAATTTGAACAGTGCGTATATTTCGCTCCACTCTCCTTTATTTCCTGTAATCATAAAGAATTAAGTTTTTCTATTATTTTATTTGCCGTAGCTTGAATTGCTGGAACAGCAACTGAATTTCCAAATTGCTTATATGCTTGAGCATCTGAAACAACAATTTTAAATTTTTCTGGAAATCCTTGAAGTCTTGCCCACTCTCTTGGTGTCATTTTTCTAATTCCTTCCCGGTTTACTTCACCTGTTATGTGAGTAATAGGAACAAAAGTTGTTAGCTTATCATCAAGCACTAAGTTTCTTTCTCTTCCCATTCCACCACAAACAACAGCATTTGCAGTTCCATTATTTGGGATAATTTCATAACCAAATCCATTTCCTTTGCTTGCGTGTCGTGCTTTGTGTTTTCTAAGTGTATCAACATATGTAGTCGAGAGAAAGTACTTAACCGAAACTTCCTCTTTTTCCAATATATCATTGAGGGTAACATTTTTATTAGTCCCTTTTGGGTATTCAAATTCATTAATTCCTAAATCCTTTCTGAATCCCACAATAAATATTCTTTCTCTATTTTGTGGTACGCCATATTCTTTAGCGTTAATTATTTGTGGTTCGGGAACGAAATAGCCTAAATCTTCCCTCAATGTATTCAGAATAGTTTTTAGCGTTTTTCCTTTGTCGTGATTTCTTAGTCCTTTTACATTTTCTAAGAAAAATGCTTTGGGTTGTTTCTTTTTAATGATTTCTGCAACGTCAAAAAACAATGTTCCTCTGGTGTCTTCAAACCCACCTCTTTTTCCTGCGATTGAAAAAGATTGACAAGGGAATCCTGCACATAAAACATCAAAGTTATCAGGGATATAACTTTTAGTTTCAGATTTTGTAATGTCTCCAAAAGGTACTTCGCCAAAGTTGGCTTGATAAGTCATTTTAGAGTATTTATCCCACTCACTTGTAAATACACACTTTCCTCCGATATTTTGAAATGCAAGTCTAAAACCTCCGATACCAGCGAAAAGGTCAATGAATTTAAACGTTTGCTTTTTTGGAGCAGGAAAAGGAACTGTGTTTTTAAAGTCAAAAAGAAGATATTGCAAAGCTTCTTCCGCAACTAAATTCGTAATGCTCTCTTCGGGATACTTATAATTTAAAATCTCTTTTACATATCCTACAGCATCTTTTTTAAAGAATTGAGAAACTCCATTTTTATGGTTGTGCAAGTAATGTGTAAATGAAGCTTTTTTTTCATTTTGATATTCAACAATCCTTACCTTGAAAGATTTTTCCTCAAAATCCTCTATTGTTATTTTCTCTTTTAGTTTCATTTCCATCAACTCTATGTATGAATTGCAAGATAAGAAGTCTTGCTTAATTTTTAATTCCAAATTACAGATAAGTTATCAATCAATTTCAACAACAATTTCATTCGGGTTGGCTAAAAAAATAGCTCTTTTGGTTTTTTTAACGTAGGCTTTAAGATTCCTTCCAAGGAATACACTGCTTTAAGAGGAAGACTTTTTAGAAAATAAATACTATCATACTTTCTTTAACCTTCCGTGACCCTTTCGTGACATTCACTGAGCACTTTTGAATTAATAATAAAAAATGTTAAACCTTAATTTAAAAATTATGAAAAAATTACTTTTGGTGCTGGTTGTTTTGAGTACCGTTCTTGCAAGTTGTAAAGACGATGACACCAAAGAGTCTACAACCTCTAATCTAAATTTAAACCTCACAGGTCTGGCTGACCTCGGCAGTGACTATGTATATGAAGGCTGGCTGCTCGTCGGTGGCACACCAAAAACCACTGGCACATTTACGGTAGATAGCAATGGTAGCTTATCTAAATCAGATTTTTCAATTGACAAAAGCGACCTGAGCACCGCTACAAAGTTTATCTTAACCATAGAACCTGCCACTGACAGTGATCCAGCACCTAGCGCTGTTCATATTTTGGCTGGAGATTTTAATGGCAGTAGTGCCGCTGTTTCAGTAGGGAACATGGCTGCACTGGGGAATGACTTCACCTCTTCGACAGGTAAGTATATTCTCGCTACACCTACTAATGGTGCAGATACTGATGAAAATAGTGGTGTGTGGTGGTTAGACCCTGCTGCCGGACCAGGCGTAGGGCTTGACTTACCTACGTTACCTGCAGGTTGGAAATACGAAGGGTGGGCTGTCATTGGTGGTACACCGGTCACTACTGGAAAATTTTTAGCAGTGGATGCAGCAGATGAGACAGCACCTTTCAGTGCTATAATGTCTGGTCCTCCATTTCCTGGCGAAGATTTCTTACTCCATGCACCAAGTGGTGTTACATTTCCAACAGATTTGTCAGGTGCAACCATTGTTGTCTCTATAGAACCAGATCCAGACAATGCACCAGGACCATTTCTATTGAAGCCATTAGTTGGCATGGTGCCAGCAGGTGCCGCTGATCATACTGCCTACGATATGAACAATAATGCATCAAATACCAATCCAAGCGGAACAGTAAAAAGATAAGGTTAGTTTTTTTATTGTATTTGATTAATAAGGGGCATTTTACCCCTTATTTTTTACTTATTTTCCCTCGATCTGTATCCTCACCATAGTCGCTAACTTAGTGAAATTTAAAGGTGTTTTTTCTCATTTCTCTGTGGTCTGTATCCTCACAGAACACTTCTTAATGTCCACTTTCATTTATCTCTCTTGATAAAACCAGCCCCAACGAAGCCAAAACAGCAAAGTAGAGCGTTGCCTGTTTTTAGAAAGGTGATAAATGTTCTATTTTATAGATGTTATGGTAAGTAAATAGGCTAACGCCCTTTCAGGGCTTATTCGTAGAAATTTTCATAAGTAGGGCGATGCCCTACTTTAAAGATTGAGCCCTTTCAGGGCGCTTTGCTGTTATTCACAAATTAAGTAATACCAATTTTGTACCCGAAGACACATCTGGATCACCATCGGTCGATTCAAAAATAAGTTTTTTACCATCTGGTGAAATAGAAGGAGCACCATCATAGCCATTATAATTCGTTAATCTCTTTGGGTTACTTCCAGCGATATCGATTCGATAAATATTGGCGATCTCTACTTCAAAATCAGTACTAAAAACAATGAATTGCCCATCATTTGAAAATGAAGCATCAGTACAACTTCCCAAATTAGCCGTAACCTGTTGTCTGTTTGTTCCGTCTACGTTCATAATCCATATATTCCATACTTCACCTACTGCCCGCTGATACAGTATTTTATTGTCACTTGGTGACCAGTTTGGTTGTCTGCAATCATCCCCTTGTGCTGTAAGCGCTATGTATTCCGAACTGCCATCAATTTTGTATTTCATAATAATCCCATCTGTCTCCACATCCAAAACATGCGACTCAAAAACAGTCCATTCACCATTCGGGCTCAATGTAGGTTCATAAGCCACATGGTTTGGACGACCTGTAATTTGAACTTCATCACCTGAGGAACCTCCCTCGGTAATTAAATATACCTCATCATGCGGATCTCTACTGGAAGAAAACACAATCTTACCATTATTCCATGCAGCACCAGGAAGATTCACATTTCCACTGCCCTCTGAAACAAGCAAGGTTAATTTCTCCGTACCAAGATTAAACTTATATAATTCAGCAGGCGCTTTATTATACCCATTAATAAAGCGAGTAAAAACAATTGATTGTCCATCTGGTGAAAAGGCCGCATTTTGCAGACTCCCAGTTAATGGGATGTTTAGCGTAACACCATTATCCTTTCTTTTCTCTATGGTTCTAGGTGTATCATCTTCTCCATTACAAGAAAACAAGTACAGGACTAAAAAAAATATACTATTCTTCATTACAAATTGATAAAAAGTTACAAAATAGTAGCGCTAATCTTTTTCCAAATTTTAACAAGAAAAAAAGTAGACACTATGATTAGTCCGGTCAAGATTAAAGCCTTATTATACTCGCCATAAATATAATAACCAGTAGCAAACATACAGCTGTATATTAACACACAACCTAGCAACATGGCTATAATTCCAGAAGGAACACTCCATCCCTCCTTTTCGTCCACAATATCCACGCCAGCTGCTTTTGCTTTATTAACAATTTTATTCCAGCCTGGACCACCAGGCTGTGTTTTTTTATAAAAATTACGTAATACCTCGTCACTTTCTGGTGCTGTCATGAAAGTTGAAATAATCCATACAAAACTTGTCACTGCCACAACAATTAAATATTTAGCCCAACCAGATAATATACCATCTGTGACATCAAACAAATAAGAATCCACCGAAGTAATTTTCAAAACCACGGATACAATGCCTGAGGCAAACATCGCCGTTATTTCACTCCATGCATTGATTCGCCACCAAAACCATCGCAGGATAAATATCAAACCTGTGCCTGCTCCAAACATCACTAACCAATCAAATAGTTGCAGGGCATTCTGCAAAAACAATGCTAACAGCGCACTCAGTACCATCAGCACAACGGTAGAGATTCTACCCACTGCCACTAATCTTTTTTCCGATGCATTCGGGTTAATTTGTTGCTTATAAAAATCATAAACTATATAGGAAGACCCCCAATTCAGTTGCGTAGAAATAGTAGACATATACGCCGCCACCAATGATGCCAATACCAAGCCTAATAAACCGCTTGGTAGTTTAGTAAGCATCGCTGAGTAAGCGAGGTCATGTCCTAGTTTATCATCTGCAATGTTAGGAAAAGCGTCATGAATACTCGCCAAATCAGGAAATACGACCAGCGATGCCAGTGCCACCAAAATCCATGGCCAAGGACGCAATGCATAGTGCATAATATTGAAGAAAAAAGTAGCTCCGATCGCATGATTTTCGTCTTTTGCCGCTAACATACGCTGTGCAATATATCCACCACCCCCTGGTTCGGCACCAGGATACCACGAGCTCCACCATTGTACCGCCAACGGTATAATTAATAAAGTAATCAATGCCTCTCGATTATTAAAATCAGGTAAAATTGATAACTTACCAGCCAGATTCTTATGGGCCATTAAAGCTTCAATACCTCCTACTTCTGGTAAATTTACCAAGTAATACGCTGCGCCAATCGCACCTCCCATGGCAACAAAAAACAATAGAAAATCTGTATATACCACTCCTTTAAAACCACCAAGCGCACTAAAAACTACTGTGATTAGTCCTGCGCTTATTACGGTTTGCCAAGGCTCCAGCCCCAACATTATTTGACCGATTTTAATAGCGGCTAAGGTTACCGCTGCCATGGTGAATACATTAAAAATAACTCCCAAATAGATGGCCCTGAATTTTCGTAAAAAACTTGCTGGTGCTCCTCCATACCGCAATTCATAAAACTCTAAATCCGTATTTACATTGGACTTTCTCCATAATTTTGCATACACAAAAACGGTCAGTAGCCCCGTAATCAAAAATGCCCACCACACCCAGTTACCCGACACGCCATTGGTTCTAACAATGTCAGTTACCAAATTAGGCGTATCCGTAGAGAATGTTGTCGCCACCATAGACACGCCCAATAACCACCAAGGCATGGTGCGTCCCGAAAGAAAAAATTCAGAAGAGCTTTTCCCAGATTTTTTTGATACAACAATTCCAATCAGCAAGGTGATTGTAAAAAAAGTAATGATTATGACATAATCAATCGTGCTTAATACTACCATCGTATATTTTTAAACTTTTATATAAATCTTCTTTTTGTACAGCATCCAAATAGGTATGAATATCAAACCTACAAAAAACAATGCATAAAACAATGATGCTGTTTTTGGAAAAAGCCAAGGAGTAAATAGGTGTTGATATAACCATCCTTGTAGGGACACATCACTATCAATATGAATTTTGTCAAACAAAATAGCAAAGAAATCAGCTAATATATAGGCTGCCAATGCATTCATACCAAAAGCTTTGAGCGGCGCAGTTCCTGTTCTCATTTTTAGAATATCAAATATAAAATAACAAAATGCCAAGCACATGAAAGCAATTCCAGAAGTGTAAAACACGTAAGAGCCTGTCCATAAAGCCTTATTAATAGGGAATCCTAAACCCCAGACCAAACCAAGTACTGTACTTACTGCACCAATTGTAAACAACCATAGTGCCTTGTCTTTCATCTCTAACTTCGAACGCAAGAGATGTCCCGCCATGACTCCGCTCAAACAAGTAGCCACTGCAGGAATTGTTCCCAAAACACTTTCCGGATCCCATGTAACGGTTTGCGACCAAAGATGTCCACTCATCAACAAACGATCCAACCAGGCGCCGATATTAGTTTCAGGGTCTAAATTTGCAGGGCCAAAACCAGGGACAGGAATAATTGTCATGATGAACCAATAAACCAGCAATAACCCCAATGCAATTCTAAACTGCGTTAGCCAACTCGTTTTTATAAAAATCAAAGAGGTGACCATATAAACAATGGCAATTCTAGTCAGCACTCCAAGATATCTTATGGTTGAAAAGTCAAACTTGGAAAATAATTTTATCGCCAAGGCTATTAACAATATCAGCGCCGTTCTTTTAAATATTTTAGGCATTAAACTACCAGCACTTTCTGTTTGTTTCTTTGTAGAAAGCGCAAATGTGATAGCAACACCTATCATAAAAATAAAAAATGGAAACACCAGATCTGTCGGGGTACACCCATTCCATTCTGAATGCTCAAGTGGCGTATAAATATGTGACCACGAACCAGGATTGTTCACAAGAATCATCCCCGCTACAGTAGCCCCTCGCATTATATCCAATGAAAATAATCTATCCTTTGCTTTTACCATGTCATAATATTTACGTGTTTAACAAACTACCTCGATGCATGCAACGGGGTATAAAACTATATCTTCTGATTCGCCCGAAGCGAAATGTAAAGGAAAATTAAAAATGATACCGCTTGTAAGCTTCTATCGCCTCGTACTCCGGCAACCCTAAGTTATCATACATTTTGGCAGTATCTCTGGTCCTATCTTCCGCTCTTTGCCAAAACTCCCGATTATCTTCTCCCTGAAACATCACCCCATCCTTTTGCGATTGGTGTCTAAAAATCGCATGCCGTTTTCTTACTAATTCTTCCGGGCTCAAGGGCACTGCCATTTCTATTTCATGGATTGGGTATTCCTGCCAAGCTCCTCGATACAACCACACCCAGCAATCATTCATAAAACGCTCTTTCTTTATCATTTCAATCGCCTGAAAAATCGCTTTCAAACACGCCTCATGCGTGCCATTTGGATCTGCTAAATCACCTGCAGCATAAATCTGATGTGGTTTAATCTCTTTGATTACGTCTGCCACAATTTTTACATCTTTTGAAGACAATGGCGCCTTATCAACTTTGCCTGTTTCGTAAAACGGCATGTCTAAATAGTGTACATTTTCATCAGGCAAATCATAGTATCGACAGGCACTAATTGCCTCTCCCCTTCTAATTAGCCCTTTGACTTTCCTTACCAAAACCGGGTCAAAATCACCTTTCTTTTTATTTTTAATCAGTTTAATAACCTCTTCAAAAGGTGCTTTAACATTTTCCTTTTCTGATATATTTTTGTATAAGTATTTAGCAAATTCTGCAAATCGTAGGGCTTCATGATCAGCCACCGCAATATTACCTGATGTCTGGTATGCCACATGCACCTCATGTCCTTGTTCTATCAACCTCAGAAATGTCCCTCCCATGGATATTACGTCATCATCAGGGTGTGGACTGAAAATTATAATTCGCTTTTTAGACGGTTCCGCCCGTTCAGGTCTCTGAGAATCATCCGCATTTGCCTTGCCACCAGGCCACCCAGTAATCGTATGCTGAAAATGGTTGAAAAGTTTAATATTCAAATCATAAGCTCCTTTTTCTCCAAGCAACTCTGACATCCCATGGTCATTATAGTCCCTTTCGGCAAGTTTTAATATAGGCTTATTAATCTTCTGACTTAACCACACCACTGCTTTTCTTGTCAACTCATCTGACCATTCACAATCTCCAACCACCCATGGTGTTTGGAATCTTGTCAAATCAGACGCTCCAGATTCATCCATGATAAAGGTGACGTCCTTATGGTTTTGAAGAAAAGTAGCAGGAATATCGGAGGATATTTTTCCTTCAATTGTTTTTTTGACAATCTCCGCTTTTTTATGTCCCCAAGCAATGATAACTATCCTTTCAGCCTTCATAATGGTGTCAACGCCCATTGTTATTGCTTTTTTAGGAACATCATTAATATTACTAAAAGAAAACGCGTTATCGAGCCTCGTCAGATGATCAAGGGTGATGGATCTGGTCAGTGATTTCTCTTTTGATCCCGGCTCATTAAAACCGATATGACCGGTACGTCCAATGCCTAACAACTGAAAGTCAAGCCCACCATATGCTTCAATTTTCTCTTCATACGCAGCACAAAAATCTGATATTTTTTCAAAATCTAACGTGCCATCAGGGATATGAATATTTTCTGGCAAAACATCTACATGATTGAATAAATGCTGTCGCATGAAATAATCATAACTCTGCACGTCTGTTTTTTTCAATCCATAGTATTCATCCAGGTTGAAACTGATTACATTTCTAAAGCTCAACCCCTCTTTCTTATGCAATCGAATCAATTCATCATACACCTTTATTGGTGATGAACCCGTTGCTAAACCCAAAACACATTTTTCATTTTTACTATTCTTATACCGGATAAGCTCTGCAATTTCATGTGCTACTACCTTAGATGCTATATCAGGACTTTTGAAAATCTCATTGTGGATTTTCTCAAACTTCGTAGATTCCAACGTTCTCCACTTTCGTTTGCTCATTCTTATAATTTCTTCTTTTTTAGTTGACTTCATTTCAGAGATAGCTTATTCCTTATTTTTTCCCTAAAGTAGATAATATTTTTTCTATCTTTTATAAAAATCGCTATACAACAATAAAACATCGCTATACAACATGATTTTTCATTTTAATTACCGCGAAATTCTATTAAATCTGCTAAAAACCAATGCTTGGAATTTAAGTCAATCTTTCAAAAAAATCTGTAAGCCATCCTGATTGTTCGCGCCGATAACACCAAGACCCTTTGCAATATTTATCAATGCCATGTTTTTCAAATCATAATGAAAATTAATACCACTTTTTTCATACGACTGCGGGTCAAAAGTACCGTCTCCATTGCCTAACATTAATAGCCCCATTCCTGCATCACTCCTTGGCGTCTCTACTTCCGAAGCGTATAAATTCCCAGCAATTAACAAATCCAATTGTCCATCATCGTTAAAATCTCTAACAATCATATCATTGATAGGTGACAGTTGCGCCATTACTGGCAGTTCCTGTGCGGTGAATTTTCCTTGTCCTTCATTTTTTAAGTAAATGCTAGCAAATGAAGGCACTTGATAATGAAGTCCTTTTTCAAGACCACTTTCTCCGTAAATATCATCAATGGTAGCGGTAGAAAAAGATTCATAGTTTTTAAATTTTAATTGAACGGTGGGGATTTGCTCAGACGAACACTGCCGCCCCCTCACAGGGTATTGCTTCCCGAAATTGTAGTAGCCAAGGACAATGTCAGCGGTGCCATTTTTATCAAAGTCATTGACATAAATATCAAAAGTCTCCTCGGGCGTTGCATGGTACTTATAATTCAATCCCAAATTTCCCACCACCAAATCCACATCACCATCACCATCAAAATCGCCACCCTCAATGCTAAACCACCAGCCTCTTGTATCAGCATAGCCCAAATCTGTAGTTCTGTTCACAAACTTTCCACTTTCCTGCGAAAAAATAGTAATGGGCATCCACTCGCCTACCACCACCAAATCTATTGTGCCATTCTGATCAAAGTCAGTCCATAACGCATCCGTCACCATGCCAATATCAGACAAACCCAATGCTAATTCTTCCGTTTTATCAATAAATTTCAGGCTTCCATTGTTCATCTGATTCACCAACAAATAACTACGTCCTGCATAGGGATAATTATGTGGCGACAGCCTTCCGCCAACAAACAAATCAATATCTCCATCACCATCAAAGTCATTAGGAATTACCCGACTCCCACTTCCCGTAATTTCAGGTAAAACGCCAGTAGATTTGGTTAACACGCCTTCATTATTGATATACAACCTATCCTGAAATTTTTCATCATTCTTCGGAAAAGTATTACCGCCGCTCACTACATACAAATCATCATCGCCATCACCATCAGCATCAAAAAACACTGCTCCTAAATCTTCCTGTTCTGCATCCTGTTGCCAGTCACCATCTAGTTTAGAGAATTTCCCATCAGGTTGCTGCACATAAAGGACGCCCGAAAATCCTGTCCCATTGCCAATATAAAAATCATCCAAACCATCCCCATTCACATCACTTACTGCTAATGCAGGACCAAAATTTGACAGCTTATGCGGCAACAGCACCTGTCGCCTATAGTCATCATGAAAATTTTCTTGATGCAAAAATGTAGTATCTAATAATTGATTGCTCGCTGTAAAAATAGGATTCAGCACCGCCTCATTTTCCTCAAAAGGAATATTCTTCCCTTTTCTAATGGTTAACAACTGATCACCTTTTACATTCAAAAGCAGTTCACGCTTACCATCTAACCACGCTACAATCACCGAATCAACCGTCGTTTCTTTTCCTAACCCAAAATGCAATATTGGTGCCACAGATGATTGAAAACCACGCACCGGATTCAAAAAACTAAATTGCCGCTTTCCATCCAAAACTAACGTGACTTTTGTACCGATGCCAAAAGGATTATTCGGCAATCCTGCAAATTTAATTCGTAAATAATGTGTTTCTTTAAAATCAGCGGTATTATTCTTAAAAATAACACTCTCTTCATCAATATTATTAATCACTAAATCTAGGTCACCATCATTGTCGAAATCAGCATACGCAGCACCATTAGAAAACCCATCATAGGAGAGTCCCCATTGTTCATTTACTTTTTCAAAGGTGATGCCTCCCGTGTTTCTAAAAATATAATTATCAACTTTTTCAGAAGGAATGGACAAAGCCGAACTACCGAGTGAGTCTTCACTCATGTTACGCCGACTCTTATCGAATTTCTTGAAAAAATCTTTATTGTTAATGTCTCTTCTTGTACCGTTGGATACAAATAAATCCTTCCACCCATCGTTGTCAAAATCCGCCATCAGCGGTGCCCAACTCCAGTCGGTAGAGGAAACCCCAGCAATCCAAGCCACATTACTGAATATTGGCAAGCTATCCTTACCTATGCCCCTGTTCAATTGCAGGCTATTGTACATGTACTGGTAGTGAAACCCAGCGTTAACCGTCTCCCAAAATAATTGTGGATTCATGCTCGCCATATTCGCTTTCGAGCGTTTATTATCTTCAGGTGCCATGTCCATCTGAATCAGGTCAATCAACCCATCGTTATTAAAATCAGCGGCATCGCTTCCCATGCCATAGAACGAAGTCTGTTTGGTTGATTCTTTCAACTTGTCAGAAAAAGTACCATCACCATTGTTCATGTATAAAAAATCAGGCGTACTAAAATCATTAGAAACATAAATATCCTCCCAACCATCATTGTTATAATCCGCCACCGTCGCACTGATACTTAGTCCGAAATTTGCCACGCCAGAAATTTTAGTGACATCTGTAAATTGGTTTTCCCCATCATTGCGGTATAAATGATTACTTTTCTCTAACTCCGCTTTGTTCATCATAAATCGATAAACACTGTTGGGTGTTTTGAAACTCGTCGTCGGATAATTAGCCACATACACATCTAAATCGCCATCATGGTCATAGTCAAAAAAAGTTGTCTGGATGGATTGTCCTGCATCATCCAATCCATATTCAGCAGCACGTTCCGTGAAAGTTAAATCACCATTGTTGATATATAATTGATTTTTTTTAACACCATCTTGACCAGCCACACTCACATAAATATCTAAAAAACCATCGGCATTGATATCTACCATTGCTGCACCTGTGTACCAGCGATTATCGCCATACACATTTGCCTTACTGGAAATATCCTCGAATTTCATATCCCCTTTATTTAGAAAAAGGCGATTCTTTACCATATTTCCGGTAAAAAAGACATCTGCTAGCCCATCATTATTGATGTCTCCCACTGCCACTCCTCCGCCCATGTAGATGTACGGATAAGTAAAATAGTTAAGCGAATCCGTTTCGGTCAGTGTATTCACAAAGTCTATTCCTGAGGCTTTGCTACTAAGTTGTTCAAATCTATTGCCATTATTATTGTTATCTGATTTGGAACAGCCAAAAAATGCAATTAAAGATATACCGAGAATATAGTAGGTTTTTAGGGTTTGTTTCATTTTACATTGATGGAATTCTGAATATATATATGTGCACTTAAACGCACTGTTTTACACCACTAAAATACTGAATTATTTGCTAAATAAACCTAACAGGTTTTAAAACATATAAGGTTTAATTGAAAATAAAAAAGCTGAGAGGCTTTACGCCCCTCAGCTTTCTAAAAAAAACTCTAATTAACAATATTAGTATCCAGGATTTTGTACTAGCACCCCTCCACTTAAATCAATTGCTCCAATTGGTATTGGAAACAAATCATTCTTTGACGTATATGGATTAGAACTGTGACTAGTAATAACTCTTTTTTCATTGGTATGAAAAGCCGCCATCACGGACTCCGCAATTCCCCAACGCCTTAAATCAAAAAGACGTTGTCCTTCCATTGACAATTCAAGTTTGCGCTCAAACCTTACTGCCTTTCTAGCCATCACTTGGTCGGCAAAAGCTGCATAAGGTTCAATTTGATAATTAGCGGCATTACTTGTGCCATCAGCTGCCTTCACAGTAGTACTATTCTTCGCGCGATTTCTAACCATGTTTACATATTCCTTGGCTTTATCCAAACTCCCTACTTCTACCTCGGCTTCAGCAGCCATTAGCAAAACATCTGCAAAACGAATAATATTATAGTTAAGACCTGACCGCTCTTGCCCCCAGCCACCTTGACCTCTTGCAGAACCTAACTCACTTTGTTGATAAATATTCTTCTTTGGCAGGTATGGTCCTGCATCTTCCTGCTTTCTCACCCAACTTTTACCAATCATTCTTCCAAAACCATTATAGTCAATATCTCGTCTACCGACAGTAAAATCAAGTCTTGGATCCAATGGATCTGCATCTGGCGTAAACGCGGTGGGCGTAGTTTCGTCCGCTTCAAAAGAAGCTAATCCCTGATCATTAACCACGTCAGATTGATTATAAGTATCCAACAATGGCAATCCCGCATTGGTTCGATAAGAATTTACTAAATCCTGTGTTGGTTGATAAAACCCACAACAAGAACCAAATGGTCCCCCCTGCGGAAAATTCAAAGTACCGCCTCTATTACCATTAAATGCTGCACCACCTTCAGGAGAAAACTGTATCGCAAAAACTGATTCAGGACCATTTTTACCTGCAAAAGTAAAGTTATCAATAAATTCAGCATTCAAGGCATACGGTCCATTATCAATTACATCTGTCAAAATAGTTTTTGCCGCTGCATACTTGTTCTGATACAACAATACTTTACCCATGTACGCCTTAGCTGTCCACTTATTCACTCTACCAGGCTCTGGTTGTGTCTCAGGAAGGTTGTCAATTGCAAATTGAATATCCGCTTCTATTTTATCCCAAATTGGTCCCGTGTTTGGCACATTTGGATCAGCCGCATTTTCCTCACTAATATAAGGCACATTACCCCAAATTCTTTGCGCTTCAAAATGATAGTGCCCCCTTAACATTCGTGCTTCCGCAATTTGTACTGATAAATCAGCGTCCTTAACAGCTTTCGCTTGAACCAACACAGCATTTGCACGGGCAACTCCCGTATAAATCGACTTCCACTTACCTAACAAATAAGGATTAGAAGTACTCCAATCAAATATTTCTAATTCATGAAGATCGGCTTGATCGGTATGTTCACTCCCCTTATGTGCAATGTCAGAAATGGCATCAAACCACCAATTATCACCAGCACTATGCCAGTCATTTCCTCCATAAAAACCATCAAGTAATGAATAAGCCCCTACCAAAAGTAAATCGACACCATCCGCATTTGCAACCGTCGCAACATTCAACTTACCGCTTGGATTTACCTCAGTGAATTTATCGCTACAAGCATAGGTTACCATACCAAGCAATAAAATTATTATTATTTTTTTCATTATATTCATTTTTTATCTTTTAACAATTAAAATGTAAAGTTAACTCCTACTGTATAGGTTCTTGCCAAAGGGTAAGACCCATCATCAATTCCTAAGTTTTTGATATATGAACCATCTCTATACAGTCCCCTAGCTCCAGTTTCAGGATCCAGTCCATTGTATTTGGTACTGGTAAATAAATTAGTACCCTGAACATAGACACGCGCTTTGCTAAATCCTATTTTCGACAATATAGTTTGATCAAACGTATAACCAATTTGCATATTCTTTAACCTAAAATATGAACCATCCTCCACAAAGTAAGAATTCGGTGCCGCCTCTTTATTGTGTAAACTTCCACTCAATGCAGGCAGTGCAGCCCCTTGATTCGTTTCGCTCCATGAGTCAAGCACCCTGGTACTTCTATTATTTGGGAAGGTAGGAAAATCAGTAAATATTTTCACATAATTGTAAATCTCATTTCCTTTAGTACCGTTGAAAAACAACGTTAAATCAAAGTTTTTATAAGAGACATTACCTGTCAATCCAAATGTGAAATCTGGGTGTGGCGAACC
>CAYRIF010000056.1:0-15758 GCA_964424205.1 uncultured Roseivirgaceae bacterium
AAACCATGTAGTCATTGCGATCTTTACGAAAAACTTAGCGCTCTTTGCGGTTAAAATTTTGTCATCTAAAAAGCAAAGAGCTCAAATTAGAACCCTAGAACCCGTGACTTTTTAATAATCTGCTACTTATACTTATAAGATTATAATATAAGTTCTTTTGTGTTTAAATTTATCGCTTCAATAGACCCTTGATTATGCAGAACAATCCTCGACAATCATTTTTTACGCCAGTAATTTCATTTTTATTAGTAGCCATATTTACGCTTTCTTGTCAACAAAAATCCAGCTCCAATAATGAGCAGTCGATGCTATTGCCCGATGCGAGTGGCGACTTGGGCGATATAATGGTGGTGATGGCAGATGCTAAATGGAAGGGAGCAATTGGCGAGTATTTACGAAATACCCTTGCTGCACCTATTCCAGGATTACCGCAAGAGGAACCAACTTTTAAACTTAGAAAAATTAAGCCTATAAAAATGCCAAACTTGTTGCGTATGGCTAAAACGATGATTTACGTAACAATATTAGATGATGCAAGCCCTGAAGGGCTTTATCTAAGAGCGCATATGACCAACGAATCAGGAAAAAAAATTAGAAATGATTCCAGTCTTTATATTTTTATTGAGAAAAATGTAAAAGCAAATGGACAAGAAATCATTTATTTATTTGGAACTGACGAGGCAACATTATTAAAAAATCTCAAAAAGAATGAGGGGAAGTTAGTAGAGCATTTAAGAGCACTGGCCAAGAGACGCTTGGTCGCGAAATTGTACGCTGCCAAGGAGAAAAAAGGCTTAGAGAAAAGCTTGTTAGCGGAAAAGAACTTTTCTTTACGGATTCCAAATGGGTATCAACTGGCTGATAAAAAAGACAATTTTGTTTGGATTAGGAAGTTAGGCGTGGTGGACAAAAGTATTTTTATTTATTTCGAAGATTATGTGTCGCAAGAAGTTTTTGAACAGGATAGTATTTTGGCATTAAGAGAAAAAATCACGACCACCTATTTGAGAGACGTTGAAGAGCCTGACTTGTACATTACCTACCAAGACATGCTACCGATTAGATCAGAAAACATCACTTTGAATGGAAAGTTTGCTGTAAAATCGTATGGATTGTGGCGCATAAGTGATAACACACTGGGCGGACCATACCGTAGTTATGCATTTGTCGATGAGAAACTTAACCGGCTCTACTATATGGAAGGCTATATTTCGGCGCCAGGCAAAGATAAGCGAGAAGCAATCTGGGAGCTGGATGCAATTATGTCTACGTTTAGGACCAGTTCAGAGTTGTAACCCCGTGCTTACATTTTACCAAAACAATAGCTAAGTTTTTGTTATATTTGCCTTACAGCAAGTATAAAAAACCATGTCAGTAAAAATCAGAAAAAAGGATGCCTTGGATTATCACATGCAAGGACAGCCAGGAAAAATAGAAGTGGTACCCACAAAAATGATGAGTACTCAATTGGATTTAGGATTGGCATATTCTCCAGGGGTAGCCATCCCATGTTTAGAAATAGAAAAACATCCCGATGATGTCTATAAATATACGGCAAAAGGAAATTTGGTAGGAGTGATTTCTAATGGGACTGCCGTTCTGGGGCTCGGAAATATTGGTCCGGCAGCATCAAAGCCAGTGATGGAAGGGAAAGGAGTTTTGTTCAAAAAATTTGCGGGTATTGATGTTTTTGACATCGAAGTAGATTGTGAAAATCCTGAAGAGTTTATTAAAATAGTAAAATCGTTGGAGCCAACTTTTGGTGGCATCAACCTAGAGGATATCAAAGCTCCTGAAAGCTTCATCATAGAAGAAGCACTCAAGGAGCAAATGAATATTCCGTTGATGCATGATGACCAGCACGGCACTGCCATTATTTCTAGTGCTGCACTACTCAATGCTTTGATTTTGGTCAATAAAAAAATTGAGAAAGTAAAGATAGTAGTCAACGGAGCTGGAGCATCAGCCATTGCTTGTACCAAATTATACCTTTCCTTAGGCGCAAAAAAGGAAAACATTGTGATGTTGGATAGCAAAGGAGTGATTAACAAAAGCAGAGAGAACCTGGGTATCACAAAACAACCATTTATTACCAACAGAAAAATAAGTACTATCCAGGAGGCAATGAAAGGTGCTGATGTATTCTTGGGTTTATCAAGAGGAGATGTGCTGACACAAGATGATGTACGATTGATGGCTAAAAATCCAATCGTATTTGCGCTTGCCAATCCCGATCCAGAAATTCCTTATAAGTTGGCCATGGAATCAAGAGATGATATTATTATGGCAACGGGCAGGTCAGACCATCCTAACCAGGTGAATAATGTACTTGGCTTCCCATTTATTTTTAGAGGAGCTTTAGATGTAAGAGCAACGGGCATTAACGAGGCGATGAAAATGGCAGCAGTAAAGGCAATTGCCACACTGGCAAGAGAACCTGTGCCAAATATAGTCAGCAAAGCATATAGCAATGAGCAACTAGCTTTTGGAAAGCATTATTTAATACCAAAACCACTAGACCCACGTTTGATTACCACAATTTCGCCGGCAGTTGCCAAAGCGGCGATGGATTCTGGTGTGGCTAAACTTAAAATCAAAGATTGGGCGCAATATAATATTGATTTGCAAAAGCGAATAGGTGTTGATAATAAACTGATGTCAAGGGTCATCATCAGGGCAAAAAAACACCCGAAGAAAGTGGTGTTTGCCATTGCAGATAATTATAAAGTCTTAAAAGCGATTGAAAAAGTTGTAGCGCAAGGAATTGCTAAGCCAATTTTGCTTGGAAATAAAAAGCATATTGCTAAGATATGCGAAGAGTATGGATTGGAATTACAGGAAAGCAAAATCATCGATACCTCAGAAAATAGTAAGATGGTTGAGAAATATGCCAAAATCCTTTATGATAAAAGGAAGAGAAAGGGCATGACCTATTATGAGGCCTTAAAACTAATGCGGGATAGAAATTATTTTGGCTCTATGATGGTGGAGCTAGGTGAAGCAGATGCTTTAATTTCAGGGTTAACCAAGGATTACCCAAGTACAATAGTGCCAGCTTTGCAAGTGATTGGAACGGATTCTAATGTGCATAAGGTTGGTGGTATGTACATTATTACTACCAAAAGAGGGACATTCTTTTTTGCAGATACCACGGTCAATGTAAACCCAACGGCTGAGGAACTGGTAGATATTATCGGCTTGACGGCAAACGCAGTTAGGTTTTTTGATTATGAGCCAAGAATAGCGGTGTTGTCATATTCTAATTTTGGTTCTAGTAAAGGAGCGGTGCCGGAAAAAACAATGAAGGCAGTGGGGCTAGCACATAAAAGGTATCCGGATTTGGTGATTGACGGAGATATCCAAGCCAACGTGGCGGTGAATACAGATATTCAACAACGTAATTATCCATTTAGTGAGTTGGCTGAAAAAGGAGCAAATACATTTATTTTCCCTAATTTGGCGGCAGGAAATATTGCGTACAAATTGGTAATGGAGTTAGGCGGAGCAGAAGGAATTGGGCCAGTGCTAATGGGTATGAATAAACCTGTTCATATTTTGCAATTGGGAAGTTCGGTACGAGAGATTGTAAATATGGTAACCATAGCAGTAGTAGATGCGCAAATCTCTCAAAACAGAAATAAAAAATGATAGCATTTATTGAGGGAAAAATTGCTGAAAAAGACCCCACTTTTGTCATTATAGACATTAATGGGGTGGGGTATGAAATGAAAATATCATTGACTACCTATACAGCCATCAAAGAGGAGGAAAATTATAAATTGCATACCTACCTGCATGTCAGGGAGGATGCGCAAATCCTGTTCGGTTTTTCGGAAAAAGAAGAAAAAAAATTATTTCTAAATTTAATTTCAATTTCTGGTGTAGGACCAAATACTGGATTGATGGTGCTGTCCTCGTTATCCGCTACTGAAATTAAAACGGCGATTGTTAATGGTGACGCCAAGACGATACAAAGTGTGAAGGGGATTGGCGCTAAAACAGCACAACGAATTATACTGGAATTAAGGGATAAAATTACCAAGGAATTTGACGCAGAGACCATGCAAGTTTTTCCATCAAATACACACAATACTATGCGTGAAGAGGCGTTATCTGCTCTAGTTACATTGGGGTTTAATAAAAATGTGGCAGAAAAAAGTATTGATAGAGTTTTGAAAAATTCAAAAGAACCAGTTAGTTTGGAGGAATTAATAAAACTTACGCTCAAGTCCACATAACAATTTAAGAAAAACGCGTTGATTTTATCAAAAATAAACGGCTTATTGCTATTTTTTGTTAGCTCATCATTTGTGATGAGTTCCTTATTTTCAGGTGGAGGGGCAAACCAACACCATAAATATGGGGTGGATGATGCTATTTATTTTTTGCGGGATACCACTGGGAATGACAGCACCAAGCAAAGTGCAGATACGCTTATTGAAGAAACAGAAAAAGATAAGAAGCCTTTAAGGCACTCTTCTTACGAGCAGCATGATCGTTACGGCAATCCTTTTGCGACCAAACAAAGTAGTTCATCATTATTTTTAAAGGATCCTTCTGGGCTAAAAATTGATGCAGAGATAGATACGGCGTTAAACTATACGATTTATGAAAAACTGGGTGATGTAAATTACCGACCTACTTCTTCGATGACTTTTGAAGAATTTTCTAAATACCAGGAGCAACAAATCTTGAAGGATTATTGGAAGTCCAGGGCAATAGGACTGGATGGGGAAAGTGCCGTGAGTGGGAGGAGTCTAATTCCGCCGTTATATATTAGTCCGGTATTTGATAAAATATTTGGCGGCAGTAGGGTTGACCTCGTCCCAACGGGCTTCGTCACACTAGATTTTGGCTCAAGATTTTCCAGAAATTTCAACCAGTCCTTACCAAAGAGACGCCAAAGAAGCATTACGCCTTTGGAACTCGACCAGCAGATTACCATGAACGTGGTGGGGAGTATTGGGGATAAACTAAAAATCACGACCAATTTTGACAATAATAACTCTTTTAATTTCGAGAATAATTTTAAAGTAGAGTATACAGGCTATGAGGAAGATATCATCAAAAAAATAGAACTAGGAAATGTAAGTTTACCACTTAATAATTCACTTATCTCGGGTTCTCAAAACCTATTTGGTATAAAAACCCAATTGCAATTTGGAAAGCTTTTTGTTACTGCGGTGGCCTCTTCTCAAAAGGGAAAATCAGATGTTCTTACGGTCAATGGCGGCAGTAACGGAGGACAAGCGCGGGAGTTTGAAATCAGAGGGTCGGATTATGATGAAAATAGGCATTTCTTTTTAGGACAATTTTTTAGAGACCACTATGAGGAGTGGTTGAGTAATCCGCCAAGGATAATTGGCGGGGTAAGTAATTTAGTGGTAGAAGTTTACATCACAAATAATACTAGAAAAACAGAAAACCTAAGAAATATTGCAGGATTCATGGATTTGGGAGAAGGAGACAAGGCGTATAACAAAGTAGATATTGGTGGTTTTAAGCCAGGATCACCTACGGCTAATGATGCCAATGATCTATTCATAAAAATAAAGCCTGAGAAATTCAGAAACCCTGACGAAATCAAGGGTTTTTTACGTGATGAATTTCACTTTGAAGATGCCACTGATTTTGAAGTGCTAAACAGTGCGGTAAAACTGGATGAAAAAGAATATACAATCAATCAAGAATTGGGCTATATATCGCTCTTTAGACAGTTAAGAAGCGAAGAAGTTTTGGCAGTCTCTTATTCCTATAATTATCAGGGAAAACGATACCAAGTAGGAGAGTTATCATCTGATTATGGTCACAGGCAAGATGATGATGTTATTTTCTTAAAACTTTTGAAGCGTAGCAAGGTAAATCCAAAAGACAAGAATGAAAAAATTATTCCTATTTGGGATTTGATGATGAAGAATATTTATAACCTGAATGCCAATCAGATTACAAAAGACAATTTTCAATTGCGCATTGTATATAAAGATCCAATTCAAACCATAGATAATCCAAGCTTAAATGAGGGATTAAAAACCAAGGATGTGCCATTGATTCAGTTGGTGAATTTGGATTTACTCAGCCAGAGTGGTGACCAGCAACCCGATGGAAATTTTGATTACATAGAGGGAATAACCATCAATCCTGATAGGGGCAATATCATTTTTCCAGTGTTAGAGCCATTTGGTAGTAACCTGGCAAAGTATTTTGAAGGTGACCCTGAAGAGAATATATTGGTGAGTAGGTATGTGTATGACTCGCTTTATCATACCACCAAAAGCGAAGCGGAACAGGCTACTTTGCTTAATAAGTATTATATTGTTGGTTCTCTGCAAGCAGGGTCATCATCAGAAATAAGGCTTCAAGGAATAAACATCACGCCCGGTTCTGTGAAGGTTTTTGCAGGAGGTACACCATTGGTAGAAGGGCAGGGGTATCGTGTGGACTATACTTTTGGAACAGTGACAATACTTGATGAAAGTATTCTTAATTCTGGTAGAGAGATTAAAATCGAATATGAAAAATCAGATGCGTTTGGGTTTGATACCAAAACACTGGTGGGCGCACGGTTTGATTATAAGTATAGTGACAATTTGAATATCGGCGCAACAGTTTTACACCTCAACGAAAGACCACTCTACACTAGGCTACGGATTGGTGATGAGCCATCCAAAAATACCAAATATGGTTTTGATATAAACTATAAAAGTGATTCGCGCTTTCTTACGAAACTTGTTGATGCGATTCCGTTGATTCAAACCAAGGAAAAATCATCCGTTACATTTAGTGGAGAGTTTGCACAGTTTTTACCTGGGACGTCTAACATTGTGGCGGGTGATGGGACTGCCTACATCGATGATTTCGAACAGGCCGTTGTCCCAAGTAGTTTGGCGGGTTATTTGGGTTGGAAGTTGGCCAGTACACCTCGCACTGACAATAATAGTTTTGGCTATACAAACGAGGATTTGAGTTTTGGCTATAAAAGAGCTAAAATTGCTTGGTACACTATTGATAGAGTGCTTCTGGATGGCAGGAATCGTCCTGGTAATATTTCGAAGGAAGATACTGAAAATCATTATGTAAGACAAATATTAGCAACCGAGGTTTTCCCAAAGCTTGAACAAGAATATAGTACGCCTTTGACCATTTTTAATGTAGCCTATTTCCCTGAAGAAAGGGGGCAGTATAATTATAATCCTAACCTAACGGCTGAAGGAAAGTTGAAAAACCCTAAAAGTAACTGGGGAGGAATCAGTAGAACTATTAGTACAGAAGTAGATTTTGACAAGGCAAATATTGAGTATATTGAATTTTGGTTACTGGATCCATTTATCGACGGGAAGAATGGCGAGATTATAAATGGGATAAACAATACTACTGGAGGAAAACTTGTATTTAACTTGGGAAGCATTTCGGAGGATGTGGTCAAAGACGGGAAGCATGGTTTTGAAAATGGACTGCCTGCGGATGGTACTGCACCAGTAGCTGAGGTACTCACTACGCCATGGGGAAGGGTGACAAAACAACAGTTTTTAGTCGATGCTTTTGAAAACTCTACCGAGGCTAAAGCAAACCAGGATATCGGTTTGGATGGTTTGTCAAATGAAGTAGAGCGTACTCATTTTGTCGAGTTTCTGAATGACCCGAGTTTGCCAGCAAGTGCAAAAGCCATTGTAAGTGAAGATCCATCGGCAGATGATTTTAAGGACTATTTAGGAGCTGAGCAGGATGCACAAGGGCTTTCTATTTTAGAAAGGTATATGGGTATTAATGGAATGGACGGCAATTCACCTACCGTAACGGGTAGTGCGAACAAAAGTGCATCTGGTACCACAAGACCTGATAATGAAGATTTGAATAGGGACAATACATTGGCTACACTAGAGGAATATTATGAATATGAAGTGGCGTTAAATCCAAATGAAATGGAGGTTGGTAAACACTACATTGTAGGAAAGTCTACCGCAGAGGTAAAAGGTGAGCAGGTTGACTGGTATCAATTTAGAATTCCGATTAGAGAACCAGATAAGGTGGTGGGAAATATTTCAGACTTTAAAACCATTAGGTTTATGAGAACTTATCTACATGATTTTTCTCAGCCAGTGGTTTTACGTTTTGCAGAAATGCAGATGGTAGGAAGTCAGTGGCGGAAAGTAACTAAAGGCCTTGAGGAAGGAGGCATTGAAGAAATAGGAGAACCACAAAACAACACAATTTTTAATGTATCGGTTGTGAATTTAGAAGAGAATTCACAAGGAGGGAATGGTTCCGCACCCTATGTATTGCCGCCAGGAATAGAGCGAGATAATAACATAGGCTCCATTAATAATACCCAGCAAAATGAACAATCACTTAAGTTAACGGTAAAGAACCTTGAAGATAAAGATGCTCGAGCCGTTTTTAAACAAGAAAACGTTGACCTTATTAATTATGGTCGGATTAAAATGTTCTTTCATGCTGAAGATGAGTTGACAAGCGATGGTGAGTTGACGGCATTTTTGCGAATAGGAAAGGATGAGGAAAATTACTATGAAATGGAAATTCCTTTGGTGATTACGCCACAGGATGTAACGATAGGCGATGCGCGAGCCATTTGGCCTGAAGCCAATGAAATTGATGTGGCGCTGGATGATTTAACTGGACTGAAAGTGAAAAGAAACAGCGCTGGGAGCAACCCAGCATTTAGAGTCTCTTCCTTTACTGGCCCGTTAGAGATTGGGCAAACAAGGTTGACGATTAGAGGAAACCCAGATCTATCGACCACGCAATTATTGACCATTGGTATTCGTAATCCGGTTACTCCTGATAAGGCTTCCAAGTCGGTGACCATTTGGGTAAATGAGTTACGGGTTACAGATTTTGACTCAAAAGCAGGATGGGCGGCCAATGCGCGGTTGAATTTGCAGTTAGCAGATTTCGCTAATATCACGGCATCAACTCGTTATACCTCAGTTGGTTTTGGTTCGCTACAAGATAAAATCGCCCAGCGATCTAGGGATGAAATAACGCAATTTGATGTGACTGCCCAGGTGAAGCTAGATAAGTTTTTGCCAGAAAAAGCAGGGATTAGCTTGCCCATGTATGTGAGTTATGAATCAAGAAATATCAAGCCGTTTTATGACCCAGAAGACGATGATATTCCGCTTGATGTAAAGCTCGATAACTTGCCTGTCAACCAACGTAATGAGTATAAAAACATAGTCATTGACAAGACCATTGGTAAGAGTATCAACTTTACAAATGTGAAGAAGATTAAAGTAGACCCGGAGGCGAAAAATAGAATTTATGACCTTTCTAATTTTGCATTTACATACGCCTATCGAGAGGAAACGCGTCATAGCTTTAAGCTAGCAGAGTATATGTTTAAAAGCTACAAGGGTGCGGTAGCATATAATTTTGCACCTCCCGAGAAAAGCATTGAACCATTTAAGAATGCTAAATTTTTGAAGTCGCCGTATCTGAAGTTGATTAAAGATTTCAATATATCATTTATGCCTAGTAATATTTCTGTACGATTTGATTTGGATCGTAGGTTTGTGAAATCGCAATACAGAAACAGCGATAGAAATGTAGCCAGCATTTTGCCGACCTATGAAAAATACTTCACTTTTAATCGTTTCTATGATGTGAAGTGGAATTTGACAAAGGGACTTACATTTGACTATACTGCCAAGGCAAATGCATTGATAGATGAGCCACTGGGTGAAATTGATACAGAGCAGAACAAAACAGAGGTATGGAAAAATATTAAAAATCTTGGGAGAATGAAATCTTTTGACCAGGATGTGGCAATTAATTACAGAATACCACTTGATAAATTTCCTGTAACAGATTGGATACGAGGGGATGTGCGATACAGCGCAGGGTATACTTGGACATCAGGATCGAAAGAGCAAATTGAAGCATTTGGAAATATTATTGAAAATAATAGACAAAAAAACCTGACATCCAAATTGGATTTGGTAAAACTGTACAACAAAGTCAAAATCCTGAAAGAAATCAATACGCCAAAAAGAAAAAGTAGAAAAAAGACCTCCGTAAAAGCCAAAAAAGAAGGAGAGGAAGAGGAGGAAGAAAAAGTGAGAGCAAACAAAGGAGTGAAAGGATTTTTAAGACTGCTGATGTCCGTGAGGTCAGTAGATTTCACTTATAATGTGAGTGAGGGTACTTATCTTCCTGGGTACAAGAGAGGTAATTATTTGTTTGGATTAGACTCGGCATTTAACGCACCAGGTCTTGGGTTTGTCTTGGGGAGTCAAAACCCTAATGTAAAGGATAGAGTCTCGCAGTACTTGGTTGATAATGAGAATTTCAACACCCCTTTCAAACAGAATAATAACATTGACCTGACCATTAATGCAGTGGTAGAGCCGTTGAAGGATTTTAGAATTACCTTGAAGGCAAGAAAGAAAAAGTCTAATGACTATCAAGAAATTTTTAGAACCACTGGCTCACTAAGTCCATCGAGGGGTGGTGCTTATGGTATTTCTTACTTGGCTTTGAAAACAATGTTTAACAAAGACGATGCCGATAATACATCACCAGTATTTCAAGATTTTGAAAGTTATCGGCAGATTATTCACGACCGGTTGGTTGCTAAGAAAGCGGAGTTGAGCACTTTGGAACTGAACTCTCAGGAAGTGCTAATACCAGCATTCATCGCAGCATACACAGGGAAAAGCCCTGAAGCGGTGAAGTTGTCGCCCTTTCCAAAAGTACCGATACCTAACTGGTCTATTAGTTATACTGGCTTGTCCAAGATACCCAAACTAAAAAAGATTTTCAGGTCAATCACTATCAACCATAGTTATAACGCATCGTATGATGTGCGGAATTACACGAGTAACTCATACTATGATGGTGCTGATGTGGCTATCATTTCTTTAGATAACCATGTTGAAGACTACCCGCTGCCCTCCAAAGCAAATGATAATGGTGTTTTTGTACCCTTGTTTACGATTAATCAGGTGTCACTCATTGAGAGTTTTTCTCCGCTAATCGGTTTTAACATTAGCACCAAAAAGCGAATGAATTTCAATATTGACTATAATCGAGAGCGTAATCTCACGTTAAATATGTCAAATTCCCAGATTACTGAACTGACGCGAGCAGAGTTTTCGCTGACGTTTGGATACACGAAAGCAAAATTCAAATTGCCATTTAGAAGACAGGGAAAAGTCATTACTTTAAAGAACGATTTGTCGATTAAAATGCAACTTTCTATTGGTGATAATAAAACGGTGCAAAGGAAAATAGATGATTTAAATACAATAACGAGCGGTACACGTAGCTTTCAGCTAAGACCTACGATTGACTATATTGTAAATGAAAAACTGAGTGTCCAAATATATTTTGAGCGCAGTGTGAATGATCCTAGAGTACTGACGGCATTCAAAAGAACGAGTACAGCGTTCGGAACTAGAATTAGGTTCAGCCTATCTCAGTAGATTCTAAGTTAGCCGTATTTGACAAACCTTATATCCCCTTAAATACCTTATATGGTAAAAAAAACAGAAAAAAAACCAACCATAAAAGTCAAATAAGAAATATATAAGAATTATTCTTTGCTCGGCTTATATTGCCTTAAATACCTTGATATGGTAAAAAAAACATAGAAAAAACCAAACATATAAGGCATATTAGAAATATATAAGAATTATTCTTTGCTCGACTTATATCCCCTTAAATGCCTTATATGGTAAAAAAAACAGAAAAAAAACCAAACATATAAGGCATATTTGAAATATATAAGAATTATTCTTTGCTCGACTTATATTGCCTTAAATACCTTATATGGTAAAAAAAACAGAAAAAAAACCAACCATATAAGGCGTATTAGAAATATATAAGGGCTTTCTTGCTTTAATCTTATATCCCCTTAAATGCCTTATATGGTAAAAAGTAAGATATCATGAAAACCAATCATAGTGGGTTAGGAGTTTCTTTACTTGACTTATATTATCTTATAAGTCTTATATGGTAAAAAAATCTATTGACTATCATAAAATATAAATCCCGCAATCAATATTCTTAAAATTAAATAAATTTTTGTGTTGGCATTTGTGAAAAGAATGTATTTTTGAAGAAAAAATAAATAATATGAATTTTCCAAAAGAATTAAAATATACAAAAGACCATGAGTGGGTAAGGATGGAAGGTGACACGGCCGTGGTTGGGGTGACGGATTTTGCCCAAAAAGAACTCGGTGATATTGTTTACCTAGAAATAGAAACGGAAGGCGAAGACATTGAGCAGGGTGAATTGTTTGGCACAGTGGAAGCGGTAAAGACAGTTTCAGATTTGTTTATGCCAATATCTGGTGTGGTGGCAGCGGTTAACGAAATGCTAGAAGAGCAACCGGAGCTGATCAATAGTGATGCCTATGGCGATGGATGGATGATTAAAATCACCATTCGAGATGCCTCAGAAACGGATAAGTTATTGTCGGCAGATGAATATGAATCATTGGTAGGGTAGTTTGCTATTGTGTTTTTACGTCACCAAGTACTAACCATTCTATGGGCAATATTTATCGCCTTTGCTACGCTCACACCTGGTGAATCAATGCCTGAAGTTGATTTTTGGGATTTTGCCAATGCTGATAAATTAGCACATTTTGGCGTTTTTGCAATACTTTCCTTTTTGATGGTAAAAGGATTTTCAAAACAAGCTTTATTTTTAAGGTTAAAAAGTAATGCCATGATATTGACACTTTTAACTACTGTTCTTTATGGAGGGCTAATCGAATATGCCCAGAGTTTCATTCCTGGACGCTCTATTGAGTTTAACGACATGCTGGCAAATGGGTTAGGGAGTATGCTCGGGGTGATTACTTACTTTTTTTTGAAAAAAAATAAATTTTTCAGTGACTTTTGATAGGAAACAGTATTATATAGTCAAATGCATCAAGCAATTGTAGCATTTAATTTTTGAAAGTAATATTCTTTTGTATATTTGGAGTAAAGTCGAAGTATACTTTTTGTAAAAAACTTATTTAAATATATTAACATGGAATTAAAAAAGAAACCTGAAGCAGATTTAACGAAAAAACGTGGACTGTTTTTCAATATAGGGATGGTGGCGACATTAGCATTGGTAATTCTTGCATTTACATGGAAGAGTTATGATGAAGGTGACCTGATGAACCTTGGTAGTTTAGAAGATACTGCCGATGAGCAGATTGAAGTGCCGATTACCGAGCAACCACCACCACCACCACCAAAAATTCAACAGCCTGAAATTATTGAAGTGCCTGATGAAGAGGAGATTGAGGAAGATATTGATGTGGATCTTGATGTGGAAGTAACCGAAGATTCTGAGATAGAAGAAATTATTGCAGACGAGGGTGATGAGGAAGAAAGTGATGAGATTTTTACAATTGTGGAAGATCAGCCTGCACCAATAGGAGGATACTCGGCTTTTTATAAGTATATTGGTAAAAAAATGAAGTACCCTTCACAGGCAAAAAGGATGGGAATTGAAGGAAAAGTATTTATGAAGTTTATGGTGGACAAAGATGGATCAATCAGTAGAGTTCAGGTACTGAAAGGAATCGGGGCAGGGTGTGATGAAGAGGCAGCAAGAGTACTAAAAGGCGCACCAAAATGGAAGCCGGGCAAGCAAAGAGGTAGGCCTGTAAGGGTTTGGATGAACCTTCCAATTGTTTTTAAGTTGAATTAATCAATAAGTTATTTATAAAAAGCCCTTTAGATATTGTATCTGGAGGGCTTTTTTTGTTGAAGTACTTGAAAAGTACTTTGGTATAGGATAGATTTTCTAGCTTTGGTTAGGTATTATAGCAAGAATAAAATTTTTTGCTGGATGCTACATGGTGTTTACTGATTTTATCTTCAATGAACAATGAAAATTGATTTTAGAACAAAAGAGAAGAGTAACAAAATCCAAAGGGAGAGCTTTCTTGCGTTGACATCTGTACAACGTATTTATGCTTTTTTTGATTTAATGTATCGGCTAAAGGATTACCCCGTTGCCAAAAGCGAAGAAAGGAATGATAACTTCTTAATTGTAATTAAGGATGACTAATCTATGGCGTAGTAAAATTGATTCTTTTATAGCCTTGGCAAACAAGCATGGTGTTAGGATGCTAATGGTGGGCGGCGGAGTTGTTAATTTTTATGGCTACCAAAGACATTCGGCTGATGTTGATTTCTGGATTGAAACGACTGAGGAAAATTTTATTAAGCTAATTTATGTTTTTAATGAAATGGGATACGAAATAAAAAGTTTCCCTGATGATGTTAAAAATGAACTCAAAAATATTTCAGTTAAATTTTCTCCTGTTGATTTAGACTTGGAATTAATTACAAAATCTTCTTCGGCGATGCTTTTTGAAAGAGCATATAATAATAGTGAAGTTGTTACCGTTGAGGGGAATAGATTGTTGAAATGGAATGTGCTTTCGTATGAAGATTTAATTGAAAGTAAGATGAAAGCACGACGTCCCAAAGACTTATTAGATATTCAGCAGCTGCAAGAAATAAGAAAAGGAAAAAATAATAAAACCTAGGCTTTGATTTTATTCCTCGGGTAATAATCTAAATGATTTTCTATGAAATGGCGTGATGCCATATTTTCTAATGGCGTCTCTATGTGCTTTGGTTGGGTATCCTGCATTTGAACCCCAGCCATATTCGGGGTGTTTTTGTGCCAAAGCTTCCATGATATCATCACGATGGGTTTTTGCCAGAATGGAGGCGGCTGCTATAGAAAAGTATTTTCCATCTCCTTTGATAATACATTCGTATGGTATTTCCGGATATGGCTTGAAACGATTGCCATCAATGAGGAGCAGCTCGGGTTTTTTAGTAAGTTTATCCACGGCGCGGTGCATCGCTATGAAAGAGGCGTTTAAAATGTTTATTTCATCAATTTCTTGATGACTAACTTCTGCTACTGCCCAATAAAGCGCGTTTTTTTCAATTTCCACCCGCAATAAAGTTCTATTTTTTTTGCTGATTTTTTTGGAGTCATTTAGCAATGGGTGTGTGTAATTCTTAGGTAAAATCACGGCTGCAGCCACCACGGGCCCTGCGAGTGACCCTCGGCCAGCCTCGTCACAGCCTGCCTCTAATTTTCCTTTTGTGAAATAAGATTTTAACATGGCAATTCTTCTTTTTTCAGTCCTATAGGTTTTTAAAACCTACTAGGTGTCGCTTTATATAATGAATTAGATTTTCAATTATGTCAATCATTGCCCCTTTTAGAAACCTTTCAAAGCCATCTTCTTAGAAGGTGTGGTTTTTATTTATCTAAAGCAAAGTAGCTAAAAAACTAATGAGCAGCAAATTAAGAATTAGAAATTAATAATCAGAAACTAAACAACAATTTACTATTTTTGGCAGATGGACGAAATGATAAACCCCTGGAAAAAACTTACTGAAAAAATTATTTATGATAACCCATGGATTAATGTACAGGAGCATCAAGTGATTAACCCAAGTGGCGGGAACGGAATTTATGGCAAGGTAATTTTCAAAAATAAAGCCATTGGTATTATACCCATTGATGATGATGGAAACACTTGGTTGGTAGGTCAGTACCGATACACATTGGATGAATATTCTTGGGAAATTCCTATGGGAGGCGGCCCTCTTAATGAAGGTATATTAGAAGCGGCTAAAAGGGAGTTGAAAGAGGAGACGGGTATCACCGCTACAAAATGGACTAATATCATGCGTATCCATACTTCTAATTCTGTGACAGATGAGGAGGGGTTTGTATTTTTAGCACAGGAATTGACGCAA
>CAYRIF010000057.1:0-15711 GCA_964424205.1 uncultured Roseivirgaceae bacterium
TTAATGATACCTCTTTCGTGTTTAGCCTGACCTTAGTAATTTGAACTGGTGGCTTTATGCTATTTTTCAGGACGTTGTTTGGGTTAATAATAGAAAGTCCCTTAAAAGTAGGTAGCAAAATTTCTCCGTTTTCTCCAATTGCGGAAATAGAGGCGCCCGTAATCACACTACTCCTCATCCCTTCTGATTGATTATAGGTGGTAGCGCCTATTAATCTATCGATCTTACCATCCATAATATCATTCAGTACTTCACTTTTAATCTTTTGAACGCCTGCATTGGTCATAATCCAGTAGTCATCATTATCATCCATCACCACTTGAAAAACTGTATTGCTTAAAAGTCCCTCTTTGTATGTTATTTTTTTAAAATATCGCCCATCGTATCGCGTCAAACCACCATTACTACCTATCCATAAGTTACCAAACTTATCTTCGCTAATTTGAAATATAACATTTGCTGCTAAACCATCATTTTCATTAAACATTTTAAATATGCCCCCTTTTTGCAATAAGTGCAATCCGCCACCATCCGTTCCCACCCATAATTGATTTCTGCTATCATAGAAAATAGACATAATAAATTCATTCTTCAAACCTTCATCCTGTCCATAATTTACAAATTTTCCATTGGAAAATTTACTTAGTTTCTTACCGGTACCTATCCATAAATTTCCTTCTCCATCTTCCTCAATAACCCTTAATTTATTATTAGGAAGTCCATCCTTTTTCGTATACTTCCTTACAACCTTTCCATTGTTAAACTTAATAAGACCATCATACGTACACACCCACATAGCCTCTTTAGCATCTCGTAAAATATCCCTTACTCTATTTTCCTGGTATGTTTTCCCAAAAAAATAAGTGCTTACAGAATCATCCATAATAGATGCCAAACCAAAATCAGTACCTACCCAAATTGTATTAGCATGATTATACACCACATTTACGACCTCATTCGGCAGCCCCTCCAACACTGAAAAATTCTTAAATTTACCGTTCTTAATTCTTCCTATCCCCGCTCGATAGTTTCCTACCCACAGGCTTCCTTCATTATCAAATGTAAGGCTCTGAACGTTATTGTCAGGCAGGCCATTCTTCGTGCTAAGCGATTCAACCTTATTTTTATAGATTCTAATAATCCCAATATCTGTCGCCAACCATATAGCACCATAAGTATCTTCAATAATGTCATTCACAAAAAAAGGCTCTGTAATAATTGACCCAACGACATTGACAAACTTACCATTGTCAAATTTCACTATACCCTCATTCGTACCTATCCAAATATCACCATTCGAATCTTCGAAAATCTCTCTGGGCGAGTTATTTGTAAGACCATTATCAGTCGTGTAGTGTTGTGCCTTACCGTTTTCGTAACGGTATAAGCCCTCCCCCAAAGTACCCACCCAAAGAATTTCTTTAGAATCCAAGAAAACAGTATGAATCGGGCTATTTTGAATAGCCTTTAAAAAATCCTCCTTGATGAATTTTCCATCCCTAAATTTATAAACTCCCTTCCGTGTGGCAAGCCATAAGTATCCATCCTTACCTTTGATTATTTTTGTGATAATATTACTTTGTAATACACTAGCATCGGTATAATAACTTTTAAAAGTTTTTCCATCCATAGAGATAAGACCTCCTCCGTTCGATCCAATCCACAGTTTACCATTACTGTCATCCTCATAAAGGCATAAAATACCATTTTTCTTAAACTGTGGAACATTTCGATCATTATAGACTGTGAAATTCATACCATCAAACTTCACCAAACCATCAAACGTTGCAATCCATAAATAACCAGCATTGCATATTAAGTTATCCAATACAGTATTATTTGGCAAGCCATCTTCAATATCCCAAAAATCAAGATTATATTGTGTCAGTTTTTTATCAGGTGACAGACTGAGCGTTCCGTCCTGTGCTTGAGAAATCCCAAGAATCAAAAAACATGCTAAAAAAATAAAATATTTCAGTTTTTTCTTATCCAAAATCAACTACTTATAAGTCTATAACAAAAACTACCTTCTTTTTTTATAAGATTTCTTCTTCCAATTTCCTCTTCCTTTATTTGCTGATGGATTGTATTTTGGCCCCTCTCCAATATGGTCAGGCAACTTTATTTTTCGTATTTCCTCTCCTACCATATCCTCTATTTGCTTGAATTTATATTGATCCTTTTCATTCACCAAGGTAAAAGCAACTCCCTGGGAATCCGCCCTAGCTGTACGCCCAATGCGATGAATATAGTCAGGAGCATCTGGCGGCACATCATAATTGATAATCAAATTTATTCCTTTAATATCAATTCCTCTTGATAAAATATCCGTAGCCACCAATGCCTTTAGTTTCTTGTTTCTAAATTCCTGCAAAACTCTTTCCCTTTCATCCTGCGACAAATCTGAATGAATCTCTGCTGCCGGGAATCCAGTCTTTTTCAATTCACGCGTAATATTTTTTACATTTATCTTCGTACTCCCAAAAATAATAATTGCAGTTAAATCTTTTGCCTTTAGAAGGTGCTTTAACAATGCTATCTTTTGACCGTCATAAATAATAAACGCCGCATGAAACAATCCTTTTGCCGGTTTGGCAATAGCAATATTTATTTCCAAAGGATCATTTAACAAGACACTGGTTAACTTTCTAATTTTGGGGGGCATTGTTGCTGAGAAAAATAAACTTTGCCGCTCCTTGGGTAAAAAACTCACAATTTTCATGATATCATCATTGAAACCCATGTCCAACATTCTGTCTGCTTCATCTAGGATCAATGTTCGCACCTTTGTAAAGTCAACATACCCTAAATTAAGGTGCGATATCAATCTTCCTGGCGTGGCAATGATCATGTCCGCCCCTTGTGTAAGCGCATCCTTTTCCCTTCCGTAAGAACTACCATCTCCACCACCATAGATGGCAATAGAGGTCACCGGCGTGAAATAAGAAAACCCTTCCAACTGTTGGTCAATTTGTATTGCTAATTCTCGTGTCGGCACAATAATTAGTGTACTAATACTATCATGCTCTTCGTTCCGTTTTGTAATATCATTGATTACCGGCAACAAAAAAGCTGCCGTTTTTCCAGTGCCTGTTTGTGCGCAACCAATTAAATCCTTCCCATCCAAAATAACAGGAATTGCTTGTTGTTGTATCGGTGTGGGCTTCTTAAATCCCATTGCCGCTAACCCTCCAGATAGGGACTCTTCAAAATTAAAACTACTAAATTCTATCTCTTCCAATGTTACAATTTAAAATACACTCAAATCTAGTCAATATTTGATATTACCCTAATACTTTGTGGTAAAATACTAATCTGTATGGATTTACTAGCCCCTATCATTTCCCCATCCACTTCGAATTCCATATCGCTTTGCGATCTCAAAGTAACAAAATTTGATTTCATCGTCATCACTTCCTCCAGCGCTATAAATTTTCCGGAAAACAAAGTTAAAAAATTTGCCACTATCTTCAATCTTGAAATTTTCCTCACCAGGGTCATGGCTAATTTTCCGTCATCAAAAAGTGCATGTGGCGTCACCATCATTCCGCCACCATTAAACCTGCAAATTCCTATATTCAGGTTGAAAACATTTTCTTCAAAACTATTTTCAGCCGTTTCAAATCTTATAACCTGCTCTTTATAACCCATCATGACCATCAACATCCCGATGATATAGCCCTGCTTTCCTTTCAGTCCCTTCTCGCCTAGTTTATCTGATTTTTTTACCACCGCGGCATCAAAACCAAAGCCTGCAACATTGATGAAAAATTTATTAATTTCCTCGCTTTCTGTAGTATACATCAAGTTTCCTACATCATGAAGCTGAGTATCTCCCCGAATAATCACTGCAATAGCCTTTTTATAATTTCGCTTAACCCGATGTGTTTTAATCCAATCATTCCCTGTGCCTATTGGTATATTGGCAATGGTAATTTCTGTGGTATCAATATTTTTTTGTCCAAAAACTCCATTCACCACTTCGTGCAATGTTCCATCACCGCCCACCGCTATAAAATTTCTTTCCCCATTTTTAATTGCCAATTTAACAAGCTCAATGGCATGTGATTTGTGGGTTGTAAACTCATAAGCAAAGCTAATTTTTACCTGTTCAAGTTCCTGCTTGATGGCACGCCATATGCGTTTAGCCTTCCCCGACGCAGCTGCAGGATTAACAATCACAAACCAGTGGTGTGAATTATTATTTTTTGTAGTATATTGGCTTTCGGACAAGTTTGTTCTTAATGGCTTCGCTAAAATTTAAACCCAAAGCTAATATTTTTTTATCACTATCATATCCAAATATTGCATGTCAAGAATTATTATCATTGCCAATAGATTGCCAATTTCTATCTCAGAAAAAGATGGAGAACTTATTGTCAAACAAAGCACAGGTGGTCTAGCGACTGGTTTAAAATCATTAAATACTTCCAGTGAGATAATTTGGGTAGGTTGGCCAGGCATCAATACCGAAGACGAAAAACTAAAGTCAAAAATCAGGCGTGCGTTAAAAAAACTCAATATGTTTCCTGTCTTTATACCAAAAAACAAATTCAAAAAATACTATGAAGGATTTAGTAATGAGGCTCTTTGGCCACTATTTCATTATTTTCAACAATATACTATTTACAAAACCAGCTACTGGGAAGCATACAAAGAGGTAAATAATATTTTCGTGAATGAACTCATGAAAGTGGCAAAAACCAATGATACTTTTTGGGTACATGACTATCATTTGATGTTAATTCCCAAACTAATAAGAAGTCGCTTCAAAAGAGCATCCATTGGTTTTTTTCTGCATATTCCATTTCCTTCTTACGAGCTATTCCGTACATTACCTTGGCGTAACGAAATTCTTGAAGGTGTTTTAGGCGCTGATTTAATAGGCTTTCACACCTATGACTATGTGCGTCATTTCTTGAGTGCTGCTAGTCGAATAACACAATTAGGTCACCAGTTTTTAGGGCGGCTTACCTACAACGAGCGTATCATAGATGTTGGTACTTTTCCCATGGGTATCGACTATGACAAGTATGCCAATGCAGTGAATACCGATAAAACACAGCTTGAAATTGAACGTTATAAAAATACTATTGGCGATGTCAAAATTATTCTAGCCATTGACCGATTGGATTATAGCAAAGCATTAGTCAAACGATTGAAGGCATTTGAGGTATTTTTAGAAACCTATCCAAAATACAAGGGTAAAGTTTCGATGCTAATAATTCTTGTTCCATCCCGCGCCACCGTACCGCAGTATAAATCGTTAAAAGATGGCATTGATTTAACCGTAGGAAAAATCAATGGAAAATACGGCACCTCTACTTGGCAACCTATTCATTATTACTACCGTGCTTTTAAATTTGAGAGATTAATTGCCTATTACCACATTGCACCCATTGCACTGGTCATGCCCTACCGAGACGGCATGAACCTCGTTTCCAAAGAATACATTGCTACTAAAACAGAAGGGAAGGGTGTGCTCATATTAAGTGAAATGGCGGGCTCTGCCAAAGAACTTACTGACGCACTGCAAGTAAACCCAAATAGCATTGCAGATATTGTCGATAATATCCACAAGGCGCTCAATATGCCGGAAGAAGAACAAATCATACGAAACAGACGCATGCAAAAAATTCTTAAAAGAAATAATGTCAATACTTGGGCAAAAAACTTCCTCGACAGCATGCAGCAGGTAAGAAAAGACTCGGCATTATTGTATAAAAAACACTTTAATATTTCAACAGAAAAAGAGTTACTTGAAAATTATGAAAAAGCTAAAAATCGCCTAATCTTCTTAGATTATGATGGGACTTTAACTGGGTTTAAAGCAGATCCTTTAAAAGCAGTGCCAGATAAAAAACTATTCAAACTACTTAATAATTTAACTGAAAATAAGAATAATACCGTTGTTATCATTAGCGGAAGGGATAAAAACACCCTTGAAGAGTGGTTTGGAAATATGAATATCAACCTGGTAGGGGAGCATGGTGTATGGTCAAAAAAGCTTGGTGGCAAGTGGGTACAAATGAGAAATATTGAAGACAAATGGAAAAATGGTATTAGAACTTTTTTACAAAAAATAGTGGATCGTACGCCTGGCTCATTTATAGAAGAGAAAAGCTATTCCATCGCTTGGCATTACAGAAACCTTGATCCAGGTCTCGCTGACATAAGAAAAACAGAGCTGACCGAAAAACTAAATATAAAAATATCAGGACTGAACCTGCAACTCATGGAGGGAAACAAAGTCTTGGAAATAAAAAATGATAAAATAAATAAAGGTGTCGCTGCTAAAAAATGGCTCAAACAAAAAAAATGGGATTTTATTATGGCAGTGGGTGATGATCATACCGATGAAGACACCTTCAAAGTGCTTCCCAAAACAGCTTATAGCCTAAAAGTTGGATTTGAAGGAACTCATGCCAAGTATAACATCGATGGCATCGAAGATGTTAGGACTTTGTTGGAAAAATTGTGAACTCATTACCCCAAAAAATTAGGTAATCCTAAACTCTTTGAAATACGCGAAGCAGCATTCATTAATCCAACATGACTGTACGTTTGTGGGAAATTTCCCCATTGACTGCCTGTTTGTGCATGTACATCTTCACTAAACATACCCAGGTGATTGGTATAAGTTATTAAGTTTTCCAAAGTTGCTTTTGCCTCACTTATCCTTCCCACACATGCCAATGCCTCTACATACCAAAATGAGCAAACCAAAAAAGTATTCTCAGGCTCACCAAAATCATCAGCATGCTTATAACGATAAAACAACCCCTCAGGTGTTTTCAATTCCTCTTCTAATTTTTTCAGGTGCAATGCAGCCCTTTCAGATTTAGAATCCAGGTAGCCCAATGTGATTAATTGCAGCATACTTGCATCCATGTTTTTAGTACCAATGGCTTGGGTGTAGGCCTTCAGTTCAGGGTCGTAGCATTTTTCAATTTGGTCAGCTGCCGCTACAATCAATCTTTCTGATAGCTTTAACATTGCATCGTCCGTGATTTTTAAGGCTATTTTCTTTGCAGCATTTGCACCCGCCCAGTGGAAAAGAAAGGTGTAACAATGCTTCTGACTTTTATTTCTAAACTCCCACAAACCTGCATCTGGTTCATCCATTGTTCTATCGATGGATTCCAACAATTCGTATACCAATTTTGAATTACGCACCGCACCTTGGTGAATGTATCGCTCGTCAACATAAGCAGGCAATAGTGACACTAATATTTGTCCATAAACATCATTCTGAATATGTTCTTTGGCTTGATTCCCAATTCTTACTGGTTTATTTCCTAGATATCCTTCTAAATCAATAATTTCTTCCTCAAAATCTTGATCTCCCATAATCGTATAAACAGGATTGTATCTTTTGTCCTCTGTTCTTGCCAAATTTTCTATGTAACTAGAATAGCCTTTTATCTCTTCAAAATGACCAATTTGGTTCAATGCTTCCAGCGTATAATATGAGTCACGCATCCAGCAGTATCGGTAATCCCAGTTCCGACCAGACAGGTGATGCTCTGGCAAACTCGTGGTACAAGCAGCAATTACAGCACCCGTATCTTCATATTGGTGCAACTTTAATGTTAAAGCTGAGCGAATAATTTCTTCTTGCAAATAACTTTCTATGCTGCATAGTTTTATCCAGTTTTGCCAATAGTTAATTGTTTTTCTTAAAAATTCCTCTGCAGTTGCCACTATCGAACCTTCCAACGGCACGCCCCACGTGAGCACCAAATACTTCGTTTCTGTTAGTACAAAAGGTTTTTCTTCTTCAATAAAATTAAGGGAAATATCTGTCGTTAATCGAACTGATTTATCCATGCCAGCATACCGTAAATGATTGCTTCCAAACTGAACATTGGGCTTCACATTACCATAGTCGCCAACGGGATTGCACACTACTTTTATTTTGGGGGTACCACTAATTGGTTCTATTTTCCTTATCAACATCAGCGGTCGATAATTTCGTTCAAATTGTTCAAATCGTGGCGCAAAATCTGTTACGCGAAATGCATCCCTATCGGATGTGAATTCGGTACATAAAACATTCGTATTTTTTATGTAGTACTGATTGGTTGTTGCATTTTTATCCACGCTAGTGATAGAAAAATTTCCTCCTTTTTCCTTATCTAGCAAACTCCCAAAAATAAAGCTACTATCGAATTTTGGCCAGCATTGCCATTTCACATTCGCACTATCATCAATAAGGCTTAAAAATGAACAATTTCCAATTATTCCAAGATTATACGCGTGTTTTTTCATTAAATTAGATTAATTTTTATATGATTTATAAAAATACAGATAAAAATTCAAATACGACAAATTAATCTATACTAACATTCCCATGATAAGTATATCGTCTGTTTGTTCATTTCCTCCCTTCCATTCCCGAATGGTTTTATCCAAAATTTCTTTTTGAAGATGCATAGGCTGTCCTTGGATTTCAGAGATTTTATCTTTCAATCTTTTTGCTAAAAACTTCTTATCGTTTTTTCCTCCAAACTGATCGATATAGCCATCAGAAAATAAATAAACAGTATCATCTTTATTAAGATATATTTCATGTTCCTTATATGTTTTTTCTTTTGACTGAAAAATACCTCCAATCGAAAAATTGTCTCCTTTGATTTCCCTTAACTCATTGTTAGTGAAATAGTATAAAGGTCTTTTTGCTCCTGCATACGTCAATTTCATACTCCCCTTGTCATACCTACCTATAGCAACATCCATTCCATCGGTATTGTTTTCGTGGCTAAATGTTTTCCGTACTTCAGTATTAAGCGCCGCTAATATTTTTGCAGGTGCATGAATCGCTTTTTCAATAATTATTTGATTTAAGCTGAAATTTCCTAAAACAGTCATCATTGCTCCTGGCACACCGTGCCCTGTACAATCTACTATGGCAAAAATGATATAATCTCCGTTATCATAAAACCATGGGAAATCGCCATTGATGACATCTCGTGCACGCGTATATAAGAAGTAATCCGTAAAGTAGTCATTCAATACATCAGGAGTGCTAAGAAAAGAATCTTGTATGGATTTAGCGTAGGATATACTATCCATAATACTGTCATTCTTCTTTTGTATTTCGATATTCTTCTCTGTCAGTGCTTTGTTTGAAAATTCTCGGAGCTTTTTCCTACTATAAATCACCAGCCCAAGCGTGATAAAAAGAAACAGCGATACAACAGACAAAGAAGCAATCAAAATCGCCTGTGAGCTTTTCAATTTGTTTATAATACGCCTTGCCCTGGATTGTTGCTGGTTATGTTCCTTATTCTTATTGTTCAAATCCATAATTCCAATTTTTGAAGTCACTAATTTTTCCTGGTTAAGAAGAGAATCCTTAGCGCTATTATGCTTTTGCAGGTAGGCCAATGCTTGTTTATATGCACCTTTTCTTTCTAAGGCTTTAGATAACCCCAAATAACTTTCTTTAAGCCTTAATTTAGAATGAACAGATTCCCCTAGAAAAAGTGCTTTTGTATAATATTTCTCTGCAGAGTCAATTTCGTTAATATGTAAATAAGCTAGTCCCATACTATTAAATAGTCTCGCCTTAGCATAATAATCTCTAATGCCTTCGCCTATTCTTTTTGATGCCTCAAAATAAAATAGCGCAGAATCATATACGCCTCGGTGGATATAATTATCACCGATATTATTATACGCAAAGAACAAAGGATCACGATCACCATGCTCAATAATTAAATCCACAGCCTCGCTAAAATTTATATACGCATCCATATGCTCACCCCTGCCCTCATGTGCCAATCCTACATTGGCCATTGTATTATAAATATCAACCACTCTATTTAAAGCCTTCGCTTGCTTCATGCTCTTTTCAAAATACGCCAGTGCCTTATCATATTCCTTGTTTTCCAGGTATATTACAGCCATATTATTTGCCAAAACCATCATATTAACTTCTTGATTAAGCGCTTCATATATTGACAATGACTTGCTAAAATAATTTAGAGCCATTTCATAATTTCCCATGGTATAATTTACCCTCGCCAAATTATCATATGCCGCACCTTCTCTGCTTTTATTTTTTGCCTGCACAACAAGTTTAAGGTACTGCTTGCTATAGGTTAGCGCTAGGACTGGATTTATGTAAGCCAGGCTATCAGATTTTATCAAGAAGCTTTCTATTTCAACACTATCTTTTCTATAATCAACTTGCGAATACATGACATGACCCGTTGAAAAAATAATAAGTAATATAAAAATGACAACCTTTTTTTGCATTATATCAAGTTTTTATAACTTAGATTCTTTGTATTTTCAAAGTAGCAATAATTATTCATATATGTAAAAAAAAAATGATAAATTAAACAAAATTGTAAATTTCAACTACTTTAGAGCAATGTTTAATGTTTCCTTACCATGAAATTTTTTATACAACAAACAAAACAAAATTTGCTCGTTTGGATTAGCGTGTTTATACTATCGCTCATTTGGAGTAGCTGCAGCAAAGTAGGAAGTGCGAAAAGTAAATATGTCGTAAAACCAAAAAACAGAAATCGGTTTTATAGCCCGAAAAAGGATAAGCGAAAAAAACGCACAAGAAGTGTGAAGTATAAATAAAATTCTTAAATTTCTAATTTCAATGGCCAACATAAAACAATACAAATACCTAGTATATCTTCTTTTATTAACCTATTCGATCCAAGTTTATGCTCAAAACTCTTCTAAACTTACGATTGAAAAAATAATGCAAGGAGAAAAGTTTATTGGCGTTTCCCCAAGTAATGCTTATTGGTCTGAAAGTGGAAGTGAAATATACTTTAGATGGAATCCAGCAGGAAATTTAGGCGACTCTTTATATGCTTATTCATTAGCAACCCATAAAACCACTAAAGTAAGCCCACAAAAAAGAAGAAAATTACCAGCACAACATGGGATTTACAACCACGAGCACACCATCAAGCTTTATGAGAAAAATGGAGACATATTCTTATACTTCATTAAAAGTGAAGATACAAAGCAAATAACAAACACAATAAATAGAGAATCAAACCTGTCATTTTCTCAGGATGAAAAAAATATAATTTTTCAAACAAACAGCAATCTGTTTTCTTTGAATATTGCAAACGGAAACTTCACTCAATTAACCAACTTTACAACAGGAAGCAAACAAGATAAGCGTGATATTCCAAGTGCTGAAAATGAAAAGTTCCTTTACAATGACCAGTTAACATACTTTGAAATTCTTAAAGAAAGAAAAGAAAAAAAAGCGGCGAAAAAACAGTTTAGAAAAAAAAATAAAACCAAGAGACCAAAAACGATTTATTTAGGTAGTAAATCAATAGATAATATTATACTTAGTCCTGATGGAAAATTTGTGACTTATCGTTTAACGAAAAGAGCCAATCCAGAAAATACAAAAGTGCCAAATTATGTCACAGAACACGGTAATACAGAAAATCTTGTGACAAGACCAAATGTGGGAAGGGCACAAACCACCTACGAAACAGAAATATATGATATAGGAAATGATACCACTTTCCTGCTAAAAACAGGGATGATTCCAGGTATCTATGACATTCCTGATTTTCTAAAGGGAAAAAATGATGGAAAATCACTTTTTGAAAAAGAAAGGCAAAGCATTGTTCACGGTCCCATTTGGTCAGATAACGGCAAGCAAGCAATTATAGTTGTTCGTTCCATCGACAATAAAGATCGTTGGATAATGTTACTTGATTTGGCCACTGGCAAGCCGAAGTTATTAGATAGGCAAACTGACCAAGCATGGATTGGCGGTCCAGGGATTAGCAGTTGGAATTATACAACTGGTGCCATAGGTTGGTTGCCAGATAATAAAACTATATGGCTGCAAAGCGAAGAAAGTGGTTACTCTCACCTTTGCAGTATTAATGTCAATACAGGAAAAAAGAAGACGTTGACTAAAGGGAAATTTGAAATTTACAACCCACAATTATCAAAAGACAAGCAATACTTTTACTTTTCTTCCAATGAGGTTCATCCCGGGGAAAGACACTTTTACAAAATGTCTATCAACGGTGGAAAGCGAACAAAAATAACCAAGGCGGCAGGAAGAAATGATGTAATTCTTTCCCCAGACGAAACTAAAATGGCCATACTGCAGTCATTTGCCAATCAACCAACAGAATTATATATAACCGCAAATAATATAGATAACAAACCCATAAAAATTACTGACTCACAAACTGACGATTTTAAGGCATATACCTGGCGAACACCAGCATTCATATCATTTAAAGCAAGTGATGGCGCTGACGTTTACGCACGAATATACCAACCTGAGACTTCAAAAAAAACAAGTGCAGCGGTGATTTTTGTTCATGGGGCAGGCTACCTTCAAAATGCGCATAAATGGTGGAGCAGTTACTATCATGAATATATGTTTCACAATTTTTTGGCAGACAATGGCTACACCATTTTAGACATTGACTATCGTGGCAGCGCGGGTTATGGACGAGACTGGCGGACAGGTATTTATAGATTTATGGGTGGTAAAGATTTAGATGACCAAATCGATGGTGCGAAACTATTGGTAGAAAAATATAATATTGATAAAAATAAAATTGGAATTTACGGCGGTTCCTATGGCGGGGTTATTACCATCATTGCACAGTTCACAAAGCCAGGAATATTTAAGGCTGGGGCAGCATTAAGGTCTGTGACGGACTGGGCACACTACAACCATGAGTACACTTCCAACATACTAAATACCCCCGTACAAGATAGTATCGCCTATGCCAAAAGCTCTCCCATATATTACGCTGAAGGATTACAGGATGCATTGCTGATGTGTCATGGCGTAATCGATACTAACGTCCATTTTCAAGATGTTGTCAGACTGTCCCAGCGCCTCATTGAACTTGGAAAAGATGATTGGGAACTTGCCATTTATCCACTAGAAGGACATGGATTCAAAGAACCAAGTAGCTGGACTGATGAGTACAAAAGAATTTTTAAACTATTTGAAAAAAATCTAAAATAAACACCATGAAAAAACTATTCTCCTATTTATTTATCATACTCCTTATTTTTTCTTCTTGTGTTAAAAAAATTGATACAAAATCTAGCGTTGCAAAAGTAACTACTGGCGTTATTGCAGATAGTGCCATGGTCGTATGTGCTAGAAAAGAAGCGTCAGACATTGGACTAGCCATCATGAAAAAAGGTGGAAACGCCTACGATGCCATGATTGCTACAGGCTTAGCACTGGTCGTTACCTATCCTTTTGCTGGAAATATTGGTGGTGGTGGGTTTATGGTTTACAGAACGAAAGAAGGGGAGACTGGTGCCCTAGATTATAGAGAGAAAGCACCATTGGCTGCAACACATGACATGTATCTGGATGAGGCAGGGAATGTAATTGATGGAAAAAGTACCTTAGGAGCATTAGCTGTTGGGGTGCCAGGAGCCATCGCTGGTTTTTTTGCGGTACATGAGAAATTTGGTTCGTTACCCTTCAAGGATTTGATTCAACCATCCATTGACTTGGCAAAAAAAGGGGTGGTGGTTACTGAAAAACAAGCTAAGAGATTAAACCACTACAAACAGTATTTCCAAGAAGCAAACAAGCAAACCATCTTCCTTGACAAAGAGTGGAAAGCAGGAGATATCATCAAATACCCCAAACTTGCGGCAACTTTTGAAAGAATTAGAGACCAAGGAAGGGATGAATTTTACAAAGGAAAAACAGCAGATATACTAGTAGACTACCTGACAAATCTAGGGGGAATCATCACTAAAGCAGATCTCGCAAAATATGATGCCAAGTGGCGAGATGCAGTGAGTTTTACATACGAAGATGTAAAAATAATATCCATGTCTCCCCCATCAAGCGGTGGTATCTGCATTGCCCAAATTTTAAAATCCATTGAGCCATACAACATCAAGCAATATCCGCACAACAGCACAAAATACATCCAATTAATCACTGAGGCCGAACGAAGAGCATTTGCAGATCGTGCCTACTTTTTGGGCGATATAGATTTTATAAAAACGCCCATCGACACGCTAATATCAGACAGCTATATCACTAGTAGAATGAAAGATTTCTCTTGGACAAGAGCAAACACTTCTACTGAAATTGACCATGGAAATATTGTGGGATTAGAAAGTAATGAGACCACCCATTATTCCATTGTCGATCCATTTGGCAATGCGGTTTCGGTAACGACAACACTGAATGGTGCTTATGGCTCAAAAGTATTTGTACCTGAAGGTGGATTTTTCCTAAACAACGAAATGGATGACTTTAGTGCCAAACCTGGCGTCCCAAATATGTTTGGACTGGTGGGCGCCGAAGCTAATAAAATAGCACCTGAGAAAAGAATGCTTAGCTCAATGACCCCCACCATTGTGGCGAAAAATGGCAAGCTAAAAATGGTTTTAGGCTCTCCAGGAGGGTCAACAATTATCACTTCAGTCATGCAAAATATTCTAAATGTTGTAGACTACAATATGGGGATGCAACAGTCGGTTGCAATGCCACGCTTTCATCACCAGTGGCTACCTGACAACATTAGAATAGAACTTTCAGGTTTTAGTGATCGCACCAAAGATGAGCTCAAAGCGTTGGGCTATAAAATTGACCAAAGTAATGCGCCTGTCATTGGAAAGGTTGATGCCATTCTTGTGCTACCCAATGGAAAACTAGAAGGGGGCGCTGATCCAAGAGGAGATGATGCTGCAGCGGGATTTTAGAATTCTGGATATTTTCGGCGTCCCTCTACAAGAGAACCTGAGCTAAAAAACAGAGGAAAAATGGCAAAAAAAAACCAGGTAAAACTAGCGCTTGTAATATTTTTCGTTGTCGCAATATTAGATATTGTTGGCATAATTATGCACAGCGTGCTACTTAGAACAATCTTCAAACCTCTAGTTATGCTTTCCCTGGCACTCTATTACCTTTCCGCAACAAAAAAAAATAATATATGGTATCTCGTAGGAATCTTCTTCTCATTTCTAGAAGACGTGTTTTTATTAAATAGTGGAGAATTCTATTTCATACTTGGGCTAGCTTCCTTTCTACTTGCCCACATTGTATATATTAAAATTACTAATAGTTTTATTAATAGAAAATCAATCTCAAAAATCACTGTAACCACATTACCATTTATTGCATTTTTCATTGTCTTTCTATTCCTTTTAAAAGATTATTTAAGTGAGATGCTTCTTCCAGTAATTGTATACGGAATTGTTATTTCCATTTTTGGAATGGTCACCACATTGAATTACAGCAGTTACAAATCAAAGGCTAATTTATGGCTCTTACTTGGCGCACTATTTTTTATTCTATCCGACAGTATTCTTGCCGTCAATAAGTTTTATAGTACCAAAGAAGTTTATGGGTTAACAGTCATGGTAACTTATATTATCGCACAATTTTTTATCTGTAAAGCCATGATTTTGAAAGACAGCCCGCTTAGTACAGTCAAATAATTACTTCTTATCGGTTGAAATTATTTTCCTCTAATCTTTTGACTTCCCCCATGAGGCACTACTTTTTGATTGCCAAAGATAAATGTCCCTTTTTGGGATAGTATGTAACGAACATATGACAACTCCACACTTGAAATTTCAAGACAGGAACAGAGAACATACAAAAATGTAACCTTTCATAACACCTTTTCAGATATAAATACTCCGGATTTATAAAATTCCTCTTTTACCTTATGAGCAGACTCAGACCAAAAT
>CAYRIF010000058.1:0-15536 GCA_964424205.1 uncultured Roseivirgaceae bacterium
TCACTCCATCCTTCATTTCGTAGGCTAAAATCAAATAGTCCGAATCAATTCGATAAGCATTCTCTAAAAGAGAATTGCAATAAGAATCAAAATTGGCTAAATCAAAACCTGGACCTCTGTCAAAATCAAACGATTTTACTTCTAATAGCCCTTTTTTGTGATTGTCTTTATCCAACAAGAAATCAGGGAAGGTTTGAGAGTTTGTATTTTCCTCAAACTCAATGTTAGATTGCTGAAACCATGCCTTTAACCATTCTTGGAGTAAATTTCCAACAGTGTCTTTAGTTTTAATTAAAATACTTAGATCTTTAACCGTAAATTTGATGCTTCCTGTCTCTCCTATTATTTTATATTCACCAACAAGCTTATTATATAATTCTTTTGCTGTTAATTTCATATACTCCTATTGTTAACTCGGTTTTTTATATATCTAAAACCTATCGCAAATTTAGTTTTATAATCCCCCTAAACAAACCGCTCATCCACCGCCATCACAGTACCACACTTTTTGCAAGTGCGTAAATCCTCTGACCTATAAAACTCTTTAAACCTCGGCTGAAAATCATTTTCAATGTCCGTCAACTCAAAATAAGTTTCATGGAGTTTCTGATTACAGTTATCGCAAAACCATAATAGCCCATCTTTCATGCCTGTGCCTTTACGCACTCGCTCTATGACCAGGCCGACTGTATTGGCTCCTCTACCCGGTGAGTGCGGTGTTTTCGCTGGCAGCAAAAACATTTCTCCTTCTTTGATGGGGATTTTTACCGCTTTTCCATCTTCCTGAATCGTCACCATCACGTCACCTTCTAGCTGAAAGAACAGCTCTTCTGTTTCGTTATAGTGGTAGTCCTTCCGAGCATTTGGTCCGCCCACAATCATCACAATGAAATCTCCTGCTTGCGTATATAAGTTTTTGTTACCAACGGGTGGTTTTAGTAAATCACGATTTTCATCAATCCATCGTTGTAGGTTAAAGGGTCTTTGGATAGCCATAATATGATTCGTTTTAGTATAAACATAAATTTATAAAAATTATATTTACGGTAAGGGCTTTTGAAAGATAGTTTTTAATATGAGTTCGATTATTTTAACGTTCGTCATGCCGGAAAATTTAGCTTTATATTTTAGAAAAGCTAAATTTATCCAGTATCTAGGTGAGATTGCGGATAAATTTATTCATTAGAAAAATTATGAATAAATCTTCCGCAATGACGATGCAGTAAACTTATTCGGGCAATTAATAAATTATTTTCAGGTTTTTATAATACTTTGGCAAGTTGATTATGAGGAAAATAAAAAATTACATTGATGGTCATTTAATTGAACCCATTTCTAGAGAGTATTTTGATAATTATAATCCTGCTGTTGGAAAAGTCTATTCATTGATTCCTGATTCAGATGAGCGTGACATTGCCAAAGCAGTACAGGCAGCAAATGCTGCTTTTAATGGCTGGTCAAAATTACCTATTCAAGAGCGTTCAAAGATGCTATTTAAAATAGCCTATTTAATAGATGCCAATCTTGATAAACTAGCGCTTGCAGAAAGTATAGATAACGGCAAACCCCTGACACTTGCCACCGATGTTGACATTCCACGAGCCTCCTCCAATTTTAGGTTTTTTGCGGCAGCAATTGTTAACCAATCATCCGAATCACACCTGACTGATATAACCGCCATCAACTATACTACCCGAACACCCATTGGTGTAGCAGGCTGCATCTCTCCATGGAATTTACCGTTGTATTTATTTACCTGGAAAATTGTTCCTGCACTGGCAGCAGGCAATTGCGTGGTGGCGAAACCTTCGGAAATCACGCCAATGACCGCTTACCTTTTATCAGAAATTTGTATCGAAGCGGGGCTACCAAAAGGCGTGTTGAATATTGTGCATGGTTTTGGCGCAAAGGTAGGACAAGCCATTGTAGAACATCCCGAAGTACCGGTTATTTCATTTACTGGCGGCACGGTGACTGGAAAAAGCATTGCCGCCATTGCCGCACCGATGTTCAAAAAACTATCGTTAGAATTAGGTGGAAAAAACCCCAATATTATTTTTAATGACTGTGATTTTGAAGAGGCATTGAATACTACCGTTAGGTCATCATTTGCAAATCAAGGGCAAATCTGTCTGTGTGGCTCACGGATATTTGTGCAAGAGGGTATTTATGAAAAATTTAAAAATGCTTTTGTAGAAAAAACAAAACAGCTCAAAGTAGGAAATCCACTAGATGACAGCACTCAAATTGGCGCTATTGTCTCCAAAGAACATTTAGAAAAAGTACTTTCTTATATTGAACTAGCGAAGGAAGAAGGTGGAAATATTATTGCTGGCGGCACTAAAGTTCAGTTGGATAAAGAACAAAAACAAGGTTATTATATGTCCCCAACCATCATCGAAAACCTAAGCCGTACTTGTCGCACCAATCAAGAAGAGATTTTTGGACCTGTCGTCACCATCATGCCATTTAAAACTGAAGCAGAAGTAATCGAATATGCCAATAGCACAAAGTATGGCTTATCAGCAACCGTTTGGACTGATAGTCTTAAGAAAGCGCACCGTGTGGCACATCAATTAAATGCTGGTATTGTTTGGGTCAACTGCTGGTTGCTACGGGATTTAAGAACGCCATTCGGTGGCATGAAACAGTCGGGCGTGGGACGAGAAGGAGGCAACGAGGCTTTGAAGTTTTTTACCGAAGCAAAGAATATTTGTATTAAGTTGTAATAAAGTTCTTCGCCAAAGTCAAATCAATAAAAAAGTCTTTCGAAATATAGAAAGACTTTTTAACCTCCACCGCTGATAACTGATATTTTTTCTAACTGTTTCCCATAGCCAGGGACTCGCCTGTCTCTGTCAATTGTGCAATTTTGAAAGTTTTTCTTCCTTTATGTCCGCAATAAGTACATTTATAGTGCTTATCCAATTCTCCTTCTTGCATTGTAGTTGGTGATACCAGCACCTCTTCTCTAACAACTTTATATGTTAGATAACTACATTCCGAGCACTCCAGCGCATGCAAGTGACCCGCATATTTTTCTATTTTTGTAAAACCAGTTTCTTCATCTAACCAAACATCATAATCAACAGAAAACACATCTTCCTCCGCCTGCATTCCTTCATCGAGGTACACATCTTCTTCATCCTCACTCATCAACTTCATCGGTTTCCCTGATTTAGGAGATATCCTTGGTGTATAACGCAATTTTTTAAGTCTTTTTTCAACTTGAAATGGATAATAGAATTTTAGTGAATTTAAAAATAACACCCCGACAATCATTCCCATACTTACCGAAACAAATATCCGAACGAAAAACCAAAGAGGCGTTGATTCTACAAAAAGAGTATTTGCATAAACTACACCAGCTACGATAATAGCCAAAATAGAATACCACAGGTAGTTAATTTCATTTTTATTGATATAATCATACTTTGCCTTGTGGTCTCTAGTTGTCAGTAATTTAACCAGATGATACAAAAATATAACGACTCCTACTAAAAGGAATGCCTGTACTGCCATTATCATATACTTGTTCCAAATGACTAGAAAATCTTGCATATTATTATCCATGATGCGTATTGTTTATCTTAAATAGTTTAGTTAACGTTTATGGTTTAAGTACCTGTTAGTAAGGATGAAACCATGTGTAATGTTAGCACTATTAAAGATTGTAACTTGCTGAATATTAGAAAAAAAGGTACACTTGTTACAAAATAGCTTCTTTTTGAGGCTTTTATCTATTGTTTAGGGAATTTTTAGTTTTCGAAATAAAATCACCAACAATTTTAATGGTCTCTGCCTCTTTCTCATACATACCCATATGTCCTGTGTTTCGTAAGATAAATGATTTGGCATTTGAAGGTATTTGCGATTGCTCCATGCTATATTTGAGTGGTACTCGTGAATCACTATCCCCAGCGATAAATAATATTGGGTTTTTGAAATTTTTCAAAACTTCAAGTGAGTGAGGGCGATCTCTCATCGCTTTCATATAATTGACAACATGAGCAGTATCTAAAGTATGCCCATGTTTTGAGAGTGATTCGATGGCTTCTTTGACAATTGGATTTTCTAAATTTTCAGGGTGAAACAAAGAAGGAAAAAATGAATCTATAAACTTGCCTGCTCCCACTTTTTGAATGAACTCCATCGTTTTATCTCTCGAGACTTTCTTTTCTTCGTCATCTGCATAGGCGGAATAATGAAACAAGCCCATTCCGATTAAAAGTTCAGGCTGTTGCTTTGCTAATGCCAAGGCTATATAGCCACCCAAAGAATGCCCAATCACCAGGCAAGAATCTAGATTAAGTGAAATAATCCACTTGGCTAAAGTTTTAGCAATATCTGCAATGGAGAAACCCGAAACATTTAACGTGCTTTTCCCGAAGCCTGGTAAATCAGGACATATAACAGTATTGTTTTTTGATAACGCTTTCTGAAAAGAGGCCCACATATGGTGTGTTTCGCAATAACCATGCAGAAGAATAACTGGAGATCCTTTCCCTGAAATAGTATAATAAATTTCTGAGTTATTCAGCATATGAATGCGCTACCATCTCTCTTACTGCACTAGCAATTCCGTCTGGTCCAAATCCACATTCATCATGCAATGTCAACTGATCACCATGCTCAATAAATTTATCAGGAATCCCTAATCTTTTGATTTCTGCAGTATAATTGTGGTCTGCCATAAACTCAAGAACAGCACTGCCAAAACCGCCTTGCACACATCCGTCTTCCACGGTAACGACTTTTTTGAATTTTGAAAAAATCTCATGTAGCAATTTCTCGTCAAGCGGCTTCACAAATCGCATGTCGTAGTGTGCGGGGTTTAAACCCTCTTTAGCGAGTGTTTTGCAAACTGTAACCGCATAATTTCCAATATGTCCTAGCGTTAAAATTGCGACTTCCTCGCCTTCTTTAATCACTCTCCCTGTTCCCTCTTCTATTTTTTCCATCGGTGTTTTCCAATCAGAGAGTACGCCTTTTCCTCTTGGATACCTGATACATATTGGCCCTTTTCTAGGAAGTTGTGCAGTAAACATCAAATTACGTAATTCTGATTCATTCATAGGTGCCGCAACTACCATATTTGGTACGCACCGCATAAAAGCAATGTCATATGCTCCATGATGTGTCGGTCCATCAGCACCAGCAAATCCCGCTCGATCCAGACAAAAAACCACAGGCAGGTTTTGAATACAAACATCATGGATTACCTGATCATATCCTCTTTGTATAAAAGTGCTATATATATTACAAAACGGAACAAGCCCTTGCGTTGCCAAGCCAGCCGAAAAAGTAACGGCATGTTGCTCGGCGATGTCAACATCAAATGCTCTATCTGGCATTTCTTTCATCATCAAATTCAGCGAGCACCCTGAAGGCATTGCAGGCGTAATGCCCATTATTTTATTATTCTTTTTTGCCAGTTCAATAATGGTATGCCCAAAAACATCTTGATATTTAGGAGGTTCCAGCACTGTTTTTGGTACTTTCCGTATCTCTCCAGTTACTTTGTCAAATTTCCCCGGCGCATGCCACACTGTTTGATCTTTTTCAGCAGGACCATATCCTTTTCCTTTGGTAGTTACGCAGTGTAATAATTTTGGACCAGGAATATTTTTAAGGTCTTCAAAAATACTTGCTAAATGATTTACATCATGACCATCTACCGGACCAAAATACCGTAAGTTTAGTGCCTCAAATAAATTACTTGGTTTCAATAAAAACGACTTAATACTAGTTTCTACTTTAGAAGCCACCTCTCTTGCCGTCGAACCAAATTTGCTCATCCTTCCAAGCTGTGTCCATACTTCATCTCTTACTTTATTATAGGTGCGAGAAGTAGTAATATCAGTTAAATAATCTTTAAGTGCTCCTACATTTGGATCAATCGACATGCAATTATCGTTCAGCACGATAATCATATTGGTGCCTGAAACACCAGCGTGGTTCATTGCCTCAAAAGCCATTCCACCAGTAAGTGCTCCGTCGCCAATCACGGCAATATGCTGACGTTCTTTTTCGTTTTTATACTTGGAGGCGGCGGCCATGCCTAGTATTGCAGATATAGAAGTAGAGGAATGTCCGACGCCAAAAGCATCGTACTCACTTTCCGAGCGTTTAGGAAAGCCAGAAAGCCCACCATAGGTTCGGTTAGTGTGAAAATTATCCTTTCTACCTGTTAATATTTTATGTCCGTATGCTTGATGACCCACATCCCAAACCAACATGTCATCGGGCGTATTGAATACATAGTGCAACGCCACTGTCAATTCAACAACGCCTAAACTTGCCCCAAAATGCCCACCATAAATAGATACATTATCAACAATGAATTGCCGCAATTCGCTAGAGATTTGAACTAGTTGAGATGGGTTTAATTTCCGTAAATCCTCAGGGGAGTTGATTTTTTCAAGTAATGGCCCTGGTGTTATTAACATATGCTGTTTGTTATTTAAAAACTAAGGTACAAAAACTAAATTACTTTAAAATACAAAAGCATCAGATTTTGATGAGTGAAGCAATTTACAATTTTCTAATATCAGTATTATATTAATATTTTAAGTGATATATTTGGAGACCAATCATACTATAGGTTCTAATAACATTAGGTGAGTTACGAAATAAAATTACCATTATTTGAAGGTCCTTTTGACCTACTTTTATTCTTTATTGAAAGGGATGAACTAGATATTTATGATATTCCAATTTCCAAAATTACAGATGACTTTCTTGAATATCTAAAGCAACTGGAGAAAATGAACGTAGATGTGGCAAGCGAATTTATCCTTGTTGCAGCAACTTTAATGAAAATAAAAGCAAAAATGCTTTTGCCGAGACCTGTTTTGGATGAAGAGGGTAATGAAATTGATCCACGTGAAGAGTTGGTAAAGCATTTATTGGAGTATAAAAAGTATAAATCTGTCATTCAGGAGCTCACCGAACTGGAAGATGGGAGGCTGCAGAAAGAAAAAAGAGGGAATGTAATCAAGGAAATCAAAGCTTTATCGGAAGTCACCAATGTCGAAGCGGAGTTGCAAAATATAGACCTGTACAAATTGCTCAAGGTATTCCAAAAAGTTATGGAGCGATTTGATTACGAACAAAAGAGACCTATTCATCAAGTAGTTCAATATGAATTTACTGTAGCGAATCAAAAGAAATTTCTTTTGGAAAAACTCACCCTCAATAAAAGGCTTTCATTCGAAGAAATTATAGGTTTCGAAGCAAGCAAAATTGGCGTCATTTTTAATTTTTTGGCAATTCTAGAGCTATTACAAGTGAGCCAAATAACGATGAGCATTGGGATAGGCTTTAACAATTTTTGGATTGAAAAAACTTCAGGAGCGTTGGTAAATTAAATGGCACAAGATAACAGGTCAATTCTCAGAACCCTTAATCCAAATAAAATTTGGATTCCTATCTTATTTAGCTTAGCGATTGTCGTATATATGTTTTATAGCGATGATTCGATTACAGCTAACGACCTTAAAATGGCTTTTAACGCAGAATTTTGGGCATTTTTACTTGCTGTTTTGTTGATCCTCGCTAGAGGAATAGCCTATATGTATAGGATTCGGGTAATTTCTGACAGGAAGCTTTCCTGGGACAGTGCCTTTTATGTCATTCTACTTTGGGAATTTGCCTCAGCAGTTACACCATCCGTTGTTGGTGGCACCGCTGTAGTGGCATTCATTATGATGAAAGAAGGAATCAGCCTTGGTAAATCATTGGCGTATGTGATGATTACCGCCATTTTAGATAATTTATTTTTTGTAATAGCTGCGCTGATTGCATTGGTGGTTACTGGCGGTGACATTTTTCCTACATTCAACGAAAACATCCACCTATTGGGCATGGATATCGATCCAGAAGGAGGTTTAGAAGCTGTATTTTATATCAGTTTTTCTCTTATCCTTTTATATACTTTTTTAATGTTTTACGCACTTTTTATAAAACCAAGAGCTTTCAAATGGTTTTTACTAAAAGTAACCTCTATAAAATTTTTAAAAAAATGGCAAAAAAATGCTAACACCCAAGGAAATGAAATTATTCAAGCATCTGCACACTTGAAAGGCAAACCATTTGGCTATTGGTTCAATATTTCTTTTTTCACCATTATCATTTGGGCAATTCGCTATTTGCAATTGAATGTTCTGGTGGGGGCATTTATTGACCTCTCTTTTCTAGATCATATTGTAATTTTTTCAAGGCAAATTATCCTCTGGGTGGTAATGTTATTGTCACCAACGCCAGGAAGTAGCGGTACTGCTGAACTATTTTTTGTTCCCTTTTTTAAAGAGTTTCTTGGTAGTTATACCCTGGTCACTAATATTTTATGGAGGGCGTTGTCTTATTATCCTTATTTGATTTTAGGTGCTATATTTTTACCTCGCTGGGTAAAAAGAGTATTTTTTAAGAAAAATAAAAAAGCACCGCAAACTTTGTGATGCTTTTGAATATTTTGTTTGTCTGTGCGAGAAACTAAAACCTTTCTGTTTCAGAAAAGAAAAATCCTCCTTCAATAGCGGCATTTTCATCTGAATCAGAACCATGCACCGCATTTGCCTCGATAGATGTTGCAAATAAATTTCTGATGGTTCCTTCCGCTGCATCCGCAGGATTTGTCGCACCAATTAGTGTTCTAAAATCAGCCACTGCATTGTCCTTTTCAAGAATCATAGGTACAATGGGGCCAGAAGACATGTAACTGCATAAATCCGCATAAAAAGGTCTCTCTTTATGCACATCATAAAATTGCCCTGCACGTTCTGCTGACAATTTGGTATATTTCATAGCAACTATTTTAAATCCAGCCTCCTGAATCATTTTTGTTATTGCGCCAATGTTATTAGCCTCCACAGCGTCTGGCTTTATCATTGTAAAAGTTCTATTCGTTTTCATGTATCTATTTTTAATATTTGGGTTGCAAAAATAGGAAAGAAAGCTTTTTTTTTGTTAAAAATGTGAAATATTTGATAATGTTTGTTCGATATTTTTTGTTTTTGAAATAATTATAACATTTTTGCAGTTCACTATTTTAAAAAGTGGCTAAAAAATGCCATTTTATAAGTAATGCGAAACATAGAAGCTTTTAAAGAATTACTTAATTCTCCTAAAAAAATAATTATTACCACGCACCAAAAACCAGATGCTGATGCATTAGGTTCATCGCTTGGTTTGGCAGGTTATCTAATAAAAAAAGGACATGCCGTCACGGTAATTACCCCTACTGGTTATCCTAATTTTTTGAATTGGATGAAAGGCAACGATGATGTTATCAATTTTCTAAAAGCTGAGGAAAAGTCACAAGAAATGGTTGAAAAAGCGGATATCATTTTCTGCTTGGACTTTTCTAATTTGCACAGGATTAATAGCTTGGGAGACCATGTGAGAGCATCTAAGGCTATCAAGGTATTGATTGATCATCACCTTGATCCCGAGGACTTCGCTGATTTTGTGAGCTGGTCTACAAAGGCAGCAGCTACTGCCGAGTTAATATTTGAGCTCATAAGAGATTTGGGGGACGTTAAATTAATAGATAAAAACATCGCTGAATGCCTATATGCAGGCATCATGACAGACACGGGCATGTTCAAACACCCAAATACTACCAAAAATGTGCACCTGATTACTGCCGAACTCATTGACCATGGGGCAGATATATCAAAAGTTGCCCGACTGATATATGATACAAACTCAGTCAATAGGTTGAAGTTTACTGGCTTTGCCCTCAGTCAACGACTGGTTGTTATGGCTGACTATAAAACAGCATATTTTGCGATAAGTGCAGATGATTTGAAAAAATTCAATTACCAAACAGGGGATTCTGAAGGATTGGTGAATTATGCCTTATCCATCAAAGGGATTGTCTTTGCCGCAATGATGGTAGAACGGGAGGACATGGTGAAATTATCATTACGATCTAAAGGAGATTTCCCAGCCAATGAAGTTGCCAAAAACTATTTCGAAGGAGGGGGACATAAAAATGCTGCTGGTGGAAAGTCTGAGTTGTCTCTAAACGAAACAGTAGAAAAATTCAAAAAAATATTACCCGAATATAAAGAAAAACTAATTTTTAATTTTAAAAAAGAAATTGCAAATGTCGAAATTTAACAAACTTATAAAAAACACTTTCATACTAGCGATTGTTAGTATGTTTCTATTCCAAGCATGTGATAAAAAACTGCAAGAAGGAACGTTAGAGGAAGGAATGTCCTACAAATTTATCACAAAAACTGAAGGCGAAAAAGCCAAAGATGGTGATATTTTAGAATTTAATGCCATCTATACCGATGATAAAGATTCTGTCCTACACAGTAGTATTGAGCAAGGGATGCCAATTTTTGCAAAAAAAGACTCCTTATGGGGCTCAATGAAGACTTTTGAAGACTGTCTGAATCTGATGAGCGAAGGTGACAGTGCCATTTTTACTGTTCCTGCAAAAGCCATATTTAAAAACAGAATGCCTCCTAATGTCAATACTGCAAGTTTCATTACTGTAAATGTCGGCATGATTGGATTTATGACAGAGCAAGAGGCTAGAAAGAAAATGAATGAGAACCAAACGTCAATGAGAATGAAGCAAATTGATGAAATGAGAAAATTGGCGATTGAAAATGGTCAAGAATTAATCACTTCGGAAGGTGCAGAAATTGATGAATACCTTGCCGCCAACAACCTGAAAGCAAAAACAACAGCATCGGGAATTCGATACGTAATTACGAAGCCTGGCACGGGAGATAACCCAAAGCCTGGAGATAGCGTAAAGGTAAATTATACTGGTTATCTACTAAATGGTAAAGTATTTGATAGCAGTAAGGAAGACGTAGCGAAGGAGCATGGTCTCTACAATGAAAGAAGACCTTATGCGCCAATAGAATTTCAATTAGGCGTCGGTAATGTAATTCTTGGTTGGGATGAAGGTATTGGCTTACTAAATAAAGGGGCAGAAGGAAAAATATATATCCCTTCACCACTGGCTTATGGCGCCAGAGCAAAAGGAGATGATATACCGGCTAACGCTATTTTGGTGTTTGATATAGAGTTAGTAGATATTAATGGTAAATAGGTTTTAAGCCTCATTGAAGTAAGAAGAAATGAAGAATGTTATAAAAGGTGCTTTGATAGTATTATTTGGAGCGGTACTGATGCTTTCATGCAAAAAAGATGATTCCTGTAAACTCTCTCCTAACCTATCTGGAATTGATAAAGACCAATTAAAGATTGATACTGATAGCATAGATAGTTTTCTTACGCAAAAGGGAATCACTGCAACAAAAGATCCTTCGGGGCTTCGGTATGTAATTCATGAACAAGGCACTGGCGGAAAGCCTGTACTATGCGACTGGGTGACTGTTAAATATGTAGGAACACTACACGATGGTAGGGAGTTTGATTCCTCTAAAGGAGAAGCCGTTAACTTCAGGCTGAATGGATTAATTCTTGGATGGCAAGTAGGATTTAGCGGGTTCAATACAGGAACAAAAGCCACCTTGTATGTGCCTTCTCAAATGGCATATGGTTCCAACCCACGGTCAGGCTCAATAATAGGGGCAAATGAAAATCTTATTTTTGAAGTAGAATTGATTAGAGCATTTTAGGAAATGTTGCAAACAAAAAAGGTATGAATCAGTAGATTCATACCTTTTTTTATTTCTAAATAGAAATTAATGTGTAATTACAGGATCTAGGGTTTTAGCATGTGCTACCCATTTCTCCACCATTTTTGCAGAAGCTAATTGTCTTACCAATTTTTTCTTAGTGTTAACTTCCACCATTTTCGCATGTAGATTTTCTGGCTTTCTATTCCTTAATTCTTTTACTGTGTCTACTCCTGCCGCTTCTAGCAACTCAGAATATTCACTTCCTACTCCTTTTATTCTATACAAATCGGCCATGTTCGCCCATTTCAATAGTTGTTTTGCATCTAGTCCAGTTTCTTTTGCTGTAGCATTTCTGCCTTTTTTATCACAGCACATTTTTAGAAGTCCAGCAACAGACTTTATGCCCGCTTTATTCAAAATTTTAGCATACTTTGGTCCTATGCCTTCGATATCAGATATTTTCATATTATTAAATTTTATTTGTTATATAATAGATTTAGTTATATACTTGAAAAGCAATTTTTACATTTACTCTATACTCGGTGATACTCTCTCCCGAAACATTAGCTGACATATTAGAAACATTTACAGACTTGATATTATTGATTGTTTTTGAAGCCTCTGTTACTGCATTTTGTGTAGCATCTTCCCAGCTCTTTGTTGAGTTAGCCAAAATTTCGATTACTTTTACTATTGCCATGATACAATGATTTTTTAGTTTATAAATTATTTATGTGCTCACTTGGTGTTCTTGTGTTCTTGGTAAAGGTAAAAATATTTTTCAAATAACGTAAACCATCTACCGACAATATCACCTATCATACCGAAAATTGTCAGATTTCAAGAAATAAAAAAGCATCTACTCATAAGTAGATGCTTTTTAAAAGACAAATTCAGTAACTTATTTTTTTAGTAAATCTCTGATTTCCTCAAGTAATACTTCATTTTTTGGCGGTGCCGCGGGTGCTGCCTCCTCTTTTTTCTTCATGCTATTGTATGATTTAATCATCATGAACATCACAAATCCAACAATAACCAAGTTGATGATTGAATTAATCCATTTACCATACATCACAGCATTTTCAGGTTTAAAACCCTCTTCTCCTTCAACACCAGTAGCCGCTGAAAGTACATGTTTCATCTGGGAAAAATCCATCCCACCAGAAAACTCGCCAACAATAGGCATGATAATGTCATTTACAAATCCTGTAACTACGCCACCAATGGCAGCAGCCATAATTACTGCAACGGCAAACTCAATTACGTTTCCGCCTGTGATAAACTCTTTAAATTCTTTAAGCATCTTATTCTAAATTTTAGATTAGTGATTAATTTCAATGCCAAGATAAAAAAAAAACATCTGTCATGCAATAATTAAATAAAATGATTCATTGAATACTCGATGAATTGATAACTACTCCCTTTAAATGATTGTATTTGTAACCCTGTCCTTATATTTTTTAAAAATTCACTTTGAAATGACATAAAAATTGGCAATATTTGGGTGTTTGTTTCTGACAGACTTATATTTTTTAAACTAATTTACAATACTTTTTCCATTAGCGTGCTGACAGTTAGTGTGTTATCTGTGGCATTTTAATTTTAAACTATTATACATTTTATATCGTAAGATATTTTTGGAGGGGTATTTTAACAGAGAAATTTTTTACATGGTGAGATTATTTTTATTTCTAGTTGTCTTTATTGGAATTTTTAATGTTGCTTTTTCCCAAAAAAAGAACATTTCCTCGCATAATACCTCAGATTCTTTACAAGTACTTAACCTCAATGATGAGGGCTTTTCTTTGTTAGATGATAATCCAGATTCAGCACTTGTTATATTTAATAGGACGCTAGAGATTTCTCATAGCATAGATTTCAAACAAGAAATTATTAGAGGTTTAAGTGGCATTGCTGATGCGTACTTTAATAAAAATGAAATCAAAAAAAGTACAACCTATTACAGAAAGGTCTTGCATGCGGCACAGGAATATGACTCCCCAAACCAAGAAGCCAAAACCGCTATAAAATTAAGCAATATTATAAGAGAAAAATCCCCGTTAGAAGCATTGCAATTATCACTAAGCGCCCTTGCACTAAGTGAAAAAGTAGGAAATGCAAAGGAAATCTCTAAAGCACGAATGAGTTTAGGATTATCTTATGAACAAAAAGGGAGCATGGCATTGGCAGTAGAAAATTTCGATAAAGCTGTTGAAATTGGGAGACCCATTCGAGAATACAAATTGGTTGCCAAGAGTCTTGTCCACCTCGCAAATATCTATCAAAAAACAAGTGATTTTGGGAAAGCGCTAGATAGTTATTATCAAGCAATTGACATTGGGGAAAGGGAGGCCAATCAAGATTTAGTGGTCAATGCCAAAACTAAAATTGCAAGTATTTACCGGTTACAAGGAAAATCACAGCAAGCAGTTCAAATGCTATTGGATGCCATACAATACTATAAAGATGAGAATAATTTACCCTTACAGATGGTCACTTATCATGACCTTGGACTAACTGTTAAGGAGAAAGGGGAGCCGCTAAAAGCGCTTGCCTATCTGATAAAGTCGCAAGAAATTGCTAAAAAAATTGGCAATAAAAAAATGATGGCTAAAAATAATATTGAAAAAGGGAGGAATTATTTGACCCTCAACAATACTAAGTTAGCCTTACAAAATGCTTCGTGGGGACTTTCCAGCGCACAAAAAGCGAATTATTTGGAAGAGATTATGAATGCCTATAAAATCTATGCCGATACTTACTCTAAAGTTGGAAATACTGGTTTAGCATTGAGGTACTATAAAAAATATGATGTAGCAAAAAACAAATTTTTTGAGGAGAAAATAGCCAAACAGGCAGAAGTGCTGAGCAATAAATTTAAAACAAGAGAGGATGAACTCATTACAAAAGTTCGGGCAACAGAAGAAGAAAAAAATATAAAAGTACATGAAACTAAAATAGAAGGACAAAAACAAGTTGCTAAGAAAAAAGAAGTGATTAAAGAGCTTGATGCAAAAAATGACAAGCTCAAAAATAATACGCTCATCGGCTTATCACTTTTATTGTTGTTGTTTTCCATAGGAACAATCATTGCCTACAAAAACAAAATAAGCGACTATCAGACTATTAAGATTGAGAATGAAGAAATATTGAAACAAAAGGATTTATTATCGAATAAAAATTCTTCCTTGGGTGAGTTAAATGAAGAAAAGAGTAACCTTGTAAATATGGTAGCCCATGATTTAAGAAGCCCACTGGATCAAATAACAGGCCTTATTAATGTTATAAACGCAACCAACGCTGGCAAAAAAACTAAGAATCAAGAATACCTAGATATGATTTCATATGCCACGGGTCGTATGCGAGGTCTAATTAATAGAACGTTAAACATTCGGAATATTGATAAACAAGAAATTGATATTAAAAACGAAGCGTTTGACTTATCGAAATTAGCTGATGATATATCTGATCACTTTATTGAGCTTGCCAACAGGAAGAATATTACCATTCACAGCGAACTTCAGAAAAATGGTTGTATCGTAAAAGCCGATATGAATTACATGGTACAAGTATTAGAAAATCTCATTTCTAATGCCATCAAATTTTCACCCCCAGGTAAAAATATTAGAATAAAAACAAGCAAAAATTTTGAGAAAGTAAAACTTGAAATCCTGGATGAGGGACCAGGAATACGGGAAGAAGACATGTCCAAACTATTTAAAAAATTCCAACGGCTTGCTGCAAGACCAACAGCGAATGAAGACTCCACCGGTCTAGGGCTATCTATTGTCAAACGTTTTGTAGAAGCAATGAAAGGTACAGTAAGCTGTGAAAGCACCTATGGAAAAGGCGCTAACTTTATTGTTGAGTTTGATGCGTATGTAGCACCAAAAAAGGATTTAGCCTAATTTTCTAACTAGT
>CAYRIF010000059.1:0-15512 GCA_964424205.1 uncultured Roseivirgaceae bacterium
GTTAAAACTCCTGACCAGTAGCAGTCAAAACAATTTTTCTGCTGCCGCCGTGATTTCTATGTTCGCATAAATATACCCCTTGCCAAGTGCCTAGATTCAATGCGCCATTTGTAATTGGAATAGTCAATGAATTTCCCAAAAGGGAGGATTTAATATGTGCAGGCATGTCATCAGCGCCTTCATAGGTATGCATGTAATAAGGTGCCTTTTCAGGCACAAATTTATTGAAATGACTTTCAAAATCAGTTCTTACTGTCGGGTCAGCATTTTCATTAATAGTAAGACTCGCAGCAGTATGCTTGATGAAAATATGAAGAAACCCTACATTTATTTTATTGATTTCATCAAACTCACGGTTGATTATTTCAGTAATCAGGTGAAAGCCCCTTGAAAAAGATGGCAGCGTTATTTCTTTTTGAAAAAAATTCATTCTATTCTTTCATATGCTCCTATATCAGGCAAATTATCCCTCAAATTTCCATCTAGGTCATTCATTATCATCAATTCCTGCCCTTTGTCTTTTGCAGGTGAAAGGGTATCTAACCTAAAATCAAAATCTCTTACATCTATAAACTTTGGGTCACGGTTTAAGACGTTATTATTAATATCAAATGCTTGTTCTGTTTTTAGTATAGCATGTGATAAAAAAATACTCATCTCGTTTCCTCCTGCATTATCAAAAGACAATTCTTCTTTCAATTGCCCCCAAACAATGCAATTAGTTAATTCTATTGTCATATCACCATCCGCCTGATAAGTTCCATCCTGACTTGCAAAATAATCTGTGAAGTTCATTGAGGGGTCTTGTCTAAAAAACAAACTACTGCTATTATCAAAAGTACAGTGCCGGTAAGTAACAAATCCTCCTGCGCGATTATCGACCAAGTGCGTGATGCAATTATCAATTACTACATTGCTTGCCCGTAAATCTGAACCAATAGAATATAATCCAGCATTAGACATATTTTCAATAATTGTATTGGTCAAAATAAGCTCAGGAACTATATCATTATCTATTGTATTTAACAACACGCCAATCACGGCATTTCTAATCACCGCAAAATTAATTTCATTATCAACACTCCCCTTTAAAAAAGCAATACCGCCCCATTGTCCTACCGCATTTTCGATATCCAATCGAGCATTTCTAAAAAGCACCCTATTCTCTGCCTCTCCTTCTACTTTCAGCGTTCCTTTTATTAATATCGATGCCTCTTTATCCGAAAAAACCTTAACGCCCTTTTTAATTGTTAATGTACACAGTGTATCAACCAAAATTTTATCAGTAATGACATAGGGTTTTGGCGAATCCCAAACCGTATTACATGCCAAAATCACATTCCCCAAAAAATTGGCGTCTTGTCCGTAAGCAATGAGTTTTACATCCTGTTGCAAACCATCTGTTGAAAAAACAATGGAGTCTTTTACCAAAAATGGCAAACTCTCTTCTGTTGGATTAATGTTCACTGTCACCAAAATCAAAAGGCTATCTTTTCCCAACAATCGTTGCTTTTCAAAATTTTCTCCTGCTACACCATTTACAGTTATGGCATAAGAGGAAACACTTGCTCCTGCCAAAAATATATTATTAATATCGATGGCATTGTCATTTGGGTTTTGAACATACAGTCGTTTAGTAATACTGCCAACTGATGTGAAGACCGTATCAAACAAGACAGTGTCCGTAGAAAAAGTGAGTGGTTTAAAGTTTTCTGTTATTAGTTTTTCTGCATCAGGGGTACAAGAGATGACCCAAGCGCTCACTATAAAAATAATACCTCCTAAAAAAGTTCTCACTACAAGGGTGCTTTTAATTTCCTTCCTGCATTTTTTCAGCATTGTCTGCTAGGCGCAGTTTTTCAATTATATCAGCAATGTTTCCATCCATTATCGATGGAAGGTTATGCACCGAGTAGTTGATTCTATGATCTGTAACCCTTCCTTGCGGATAATTATAGGTTCTTATTTTATCAGACCTATCTCCACTACCCACCATACTTTTTCGTTGCGCGCCTATTGCTTCATTGTGCTTTTGCAATTCAATATTATATATACGTGATCGTAGCTCTTTTAGTGCCTTATCAAAGTTTTTTAATTGCGATTTTTGATCTTGGCACTGCACAACGATGCCTGAAGGCAAGTGTGTAAGTCTAATGGCAGAGTAAGTGGTATTCACAGACTGCCCTCCAGGACCCGATGAACAATAAGTATCTTTTCTAACTTCATTCATATCTATCTCTACCGCTACATCATCTACTTCAGGCAACACGGCGACACTTGCCGCCGATGTGTGAATCCTACCTTGCGTCTCTGTAGCCGGTACTCTTTGCACGCGGTGTACCCCAGATTCATATTTCAAAATTCCGTAAACACCGCTTCCCGTTACCATACACACCACTTTGGTATAACCGCCAGCAGTACCTTCCGTCACATCACTGACCGACATTCTCCATCCCTTTTTTTCGATATACCGCTGATACATTCTGAACAAATCGCCAGCAAAAATTGCTGCCTCATCACCGCCTGCACCTGCTCTGATTTCCAAAATAGCATTCTTGTCGTCATTTGGGTCTTTGGGAATGAGCATTTGCTTAATTTCTTCCTCGATGACTTCTTGCCTTTTGGTAAGCTCCTCCAACTCCATTTTTGCCATTTCCTTAAACTCGGGATCCTTTTCTGTAGCGAGCATTTCTTTAGCGCTGTCAATATTATCTAAAATATTTTTATACTCGTCATATTTTTTTACAATTTTTTCCAGCTCACTATACTCCTTGCCAAGTTTGGTATATTGCTTAATATCTGCAATAGTATCTGGCTGAACAATCAGCTGACTTACCTCTTCGAATCTATCTTTTATGCCTACTAACTTTTCAATCATCTTCTAATGTTTAGGTTAGCAAAAGTAATAAATACGCTGTAAATAACCGAACTTATTCATTTTTCAATTTTTTATAAACGCCTAACAATGAGCCTATAAGCTAAAAATTTCGTTTTTGGCATCTTCTTTGCCATTACTACAATGGTATGGTGTTACAAAATTACGGTATTTCAAACTAAAGCATAGGTGTAGTATTTCTCTAAATATTGCGCCGTTTTGGTATTTGATAAGTGCTAGATTTGTTACACTATAATTATAAGGAGTAAAAAAATATAATTATGGAAAAACTTTTTACAAAAAAATTGATGGTTAAAAAAATTATCATACTAGTAGTTTTATTCTTTTCGTTTTCGACTATATCGAAAGCGCAAGACGTCCACAAATTTCAATCAATCTTTATTTACAATTTTAGCAAGTTCATTCAATGGCCAGCTGAATACGAAAATGGCGCGTTTGTCATCGGTGTTTTGGGAGAATCTCCTATCACAAAATACCTAGAAGATATGGCTTCAGTAAAAAAGGTAAGAGGACAGAAATTTATAATCAAAAAATTCAGTAGTGTAAGTCAAATCACTAAATGTCATATGCTATACATTCCATCAAACAAAAGTGCCTATTTGAAAAAATGCCTAGATGGTGTAGGAAATAACGCCACGCTAATTATCACCGACAAACCTGGAATGGCAGAAAATGGTAGTGGAATTAATTTTTTAATTGTAGATGGAAAACCCAAATTTGAATTAAATAAAACATCAACCACAAAGCACAACCTAAAAGTATCAGCACAACTAACAAAACTGGCTATTTTAATATAAACACCATGAAAAAAAGAGGATTTAGTATTGGTAATAAAATTTTATTAGGGTTTTTCTCACTTATCATAATTTTTACGATCATTGTTTCAATCGTAGTTGTTACAAATAGTAAGAATAATAAATTAATCGAAAGGTCTTCAACGGTCATAAGACCATCGGTGAATGCACTACATGAACTCACATTACTTGTCACAAAATCAAAAATGCTGGCGACAAATTGGGTACATGTACAGGGAAATGACGTTGACAAAAAAGCACTACACGAACTACATAACGTCGAGTATCCTAACCTAAAAAAGCAAATCAATGGTCTAAAAAAATCATGGGAAAATGACACAACAAAAGCAGGTATTGACTCTACTTTTGCTCATTTTGAGACCCTTCTTGCGATTGAAAAAGAAGAAATTATGAATAAGTTGGTAACTTTTGATGATTATGAAGATCCCTTTATAAAACTCAGTGCCGGAGAAACCATTGAAAGCGAAGTTTTTCCTAGATCGGCGGCTATCATGAAGGATGTGAAAAAAATAAGTGATCGCATTCAAAAAGATGATAATGCGCTTGAAGAATCAATACGCGAAAGTTCAACAGGCCTGACAAGAACATCGATTATTTTAGCAATTATCACCATACTGATTGGGTTAATTGGAGGTTTTTGGATGTCCCGTTCCATTACTAAGCCAATTGGTTATATTAAAGAAATCATTGCTAAACTGGGGAAAGGAGAGCTTCCTGAAGAACAACATGTAAAATACAATAAGGATGAAATAGGTGAAATGGCAAAAGCTGTGGAAAATCTGGTCACAGGCTTAAAATCTACTTCTTCTTTTGCTGAGAACATAGGCAATGGTAATTATGATTCCGATTATAGCGCATTGAGCAAAAAAGATACGCTAGGGAATTCTTTAATTGATATGCGTAACAACCTCAAAAAGGTAGCAGAAGAAGACGAAAAAAGAAATTGGATTACAAGGGGATTAGCAAATTTTTCAGAAACGCTAAGAAACAACAATGATAATATTGAAAAACTATCTGAAGATATCGTTATCAATTTAATTCAATACCTAGGGTGTAATCAAGGGGGTTTATTTATCGTAAATGATGATAGCGGTGAAGCCTTTTTAGAATTAAAAGCATGTTATGCGTGGGATAAACAAAAATACCTGGAGCAAAAAATTCATATTGGTGAGGGTCTTACCGGGCAGGCTTGGTTAGAAAAAGATACCGTCTATATTACTGAAGTACCCGATGAATATATTACCATCACCTCCGGTCTTGGTCAATCAAACCCAACGAGTATATTAATTGTCCCTATGATTGTCAATGATGCCGTATTTGGGGTTATTGAACTAGCCTCTTTTAAAGAATTTGCTGATTTTGAGATTGATTTTATAGAAAAATTAGCGGAAAGCATTGCCTCCACAGTATCCACTGTGAAGGTAAATGAGCAAACCCAAAAACTACTTGAAGAATCAACAGAAATGACAGAGCAAATGCAATCACAAGAAGAAGAGATGAGGCAGAATATGGAGGAGCTGCAAGCAACGCAGGAAGAAATGAAACGAAATCAAGTGGATATGCAAGGGATATTGGATTCCATTAATAGTTCATTAGCCTCTGCAGAATACAATATAAATGCTGAAATTACCAATGCCAACGACATGTTTTTGGAAATTTATGGTTTTGATATTTCAGAAATAAAAGGTAGAAATCACACGCTATTCTTGCTTGATGCCGATAAAAACTCAAAAGAAAACGGAGAACTATGGAATAACCTGAAAAACGGGGAAACAGTAACTGGGGAGTTTGAAAGAAAAAGAAAAGATGGCACCACTATTTGGGTTAGAAGCAACTATTCACCAGTCAAAAATACACGTGGCGAAGTTGTTAAAATACTTGAGTTATCATTTGATATCTCTAACTATAAAAGTTAGGTGTATACCATTTTAACAGGTTCAAAAAGGCGTCTATATTAGCTGCCTTTTTTATTTAGCAAGTTTCTAAGATACTCTGAAAATTAGCATACCTTTGTTTGGAGAAAATTATATGCTATGAAAAAATCATTCCTATTCTTAGTCCCATTCATTTTATTGAGTTGCAATTTTGACAAAAACAAGGTGGACAGTTCACAGTTTGAAGAAGAAATCAGCAACCGAGAAATCAAACGGGTTACAGCTGTTCAAATCCTAGAACAAGCGCTTAAACAAGGCGATATTATTTCAAAAAATTCTCAAAAAGCCATTGGTGGGAAGTTGAAAATGGCAATACAACAAGGAGGAGTTGTAAGTGCCATTGGATTTTGTAATGCTTCAGTTAGCTCAATTGTAGATTCGCTAAAAAGTAACTTTAACGCTGACATAAAAAGAACGAGCCTAAAATTACGAAACCCTAATAATGCTCCTAACAATAAGGAGAAACAATTGCTGGAAGCATATCAATATAGTTTTGACAAAAAGTCACCGATAAAAGAAAGCACACAAGAACTTGATGATGGTACAATTCTTTATACCAAGCCAATTTTTATCAAGCCTTTATGCCTTAATTGTCATGGAAAATCTGGAGAAACCCTAAATCAAAATACTTACACAAAAATCAAAGAACTATACCCAAATGATAGCGCCATCAATTACAATACTGGGGATTTGCGTGGTATGTGGAGCATCAAACTCACCAAAAAGATGTTGGTAAAATCGCTCTAAGGGAACTCAAGAGAATTCGTTGTATCGAAAGCAATCAGTAGTATGGTCATTGACCATCCCAATTGCCTGCATGTGCGCATATATAATCGTACTGCCTACAAATTTAAACCCTCTTTTTTTCAAATCTTTGCTCAGTGCATCAGATTCTTTAGTAGTGATAGGCACATCCCTCATTTTTTTCCACCGATTAACAATCGGTTTCCCTGCTACAAAAGACCAAATATATTTATCAAAACTACCAAACTCTTTTTGTACTGCTATAAATGCCTGCGCATTGGTGATGGTCGATTTAATCTTTAATTTGTTCCGGATTATCCCAGGATTATTCCTTAGTTCCTCCTCCTTTTTTGCGTCAAAAGCTGCCACCTTTTCCACATCAAAATCAGCAAAAGCCTTTCTGTAACCCTCTCGTTTATTTAATACAGTACGCCAACTTAACCCAGCTTGAGCACCCTCTAGTATCAAAAATTCAAAGTGTATTTTGTCATCATGGACAGGAACACCCCATTCTTTGTCATGATAGTCCATATACGCTTCATAATAGTTTGCTGCCCATTCACATCTTTTTTTGTTCATCGCTCATTTAATGATAGTGTTTAAATCATGTAAGATAACTATAATAATGCAGTAACCTCTTATGTGATTAGTAATAACACCCATTAAAATCAATCTAAAATATAACTATTTCAATATTCTATTACACTTAGGGGGTTTTACTCTGTTTTTCTATAATTATATACGAATTTCGCCAAGTGTAAGGTCAACTACTATATCTATTTTAAAAATCCAGCGTCCCCTGATACTTTTGTAGCACTGTCATAGTTTAATATTTTTTGATATGAGAAAGCACAATTTTTTAATACCAGCCGTTTTTACATTTTGTATGATTTTAGGATCTTTAGCAAATCAATCAGCCCAGGCGCAAATAAACATGAATCAGGCACACTCCTTGTTTTTGTACAACTTTGCCAAGTATTCAGAGTTTCCTAGCAACACCAATACTACTTTCAAAATTGTCATTCTAAACAATTCTGATGTTTACGGGAAATTAAAAAAAACTGTTTCAGGTAGAAAGATTCAAGGGCGCCCCGTAGTGGTAAAAAATATTAGCTTATTAAAATCTTTAAGAAAAGAAATAGATGACATCAATATTCTATTTATTCCAATGTCCAAATCTAATTTAATCAGTGAAATTGTTAAACTAACCAAAGGGAAGCCTATTCTGATAATCACCGAAAAAAGTGGACTACAAAAACATGGGGCTTGCGTTAGTTTTGTTGTATTGAACAATAAGCTAAAATTCCAGGTAAATACAGATACCCTCTCCAATAGAAACCTAAAAATAGCCCGAGCAATGCTAAATTTCGCTTATAAAGGGTAATAGTATACTATTTATAACATGTATCCGTTTAACAAGTAAATAATTTGATGAAAAATCTATACAAAACCACAATCCTTTTTACCCTATTGTTTTTTGCACACGCTGGTAAATCACAAACAGGAAGTTCCTTCCCTATTTTGGAAGGGGAAACATTGCTTAACAAAACACTAACTATTCCAACCGATACCAAAGATAAATTTACGTTAGTGGGTATGGCATGGTCCAAAAAATCTGAGGAAGCGCTGAAAAGCTGGTTTATTCCCATCTATCAGACATTTATATATAAGCCCACCAAGCCAGTATTATTTGCGAGTGAATATGACGTAAATGTTTTCTTTGTCCCAATGTTTACTGGTGTGAAAAAGGCAGCCTATAAAACGGTAATAAAAAAAATGAAAAGTAAAACAGACCCAAAACTGGTGCCACATATTTTGTTTTACAAAGGGGAACTCAAAAAATTCAAAGAGAAATTAGCTTTTTCAAAAAAAGACATTCCCTACTTCTTTGTTTTAGATACTGATGGAAAGATTGTTTATACAACTTCAGGGAAATATTCCGATGAAAAACAAGAAGAAATTGAGGCTATTCTTGATGAATAGCGTTTAGTCTACTTCATATTCAAAAGGATTTCCAACTCTTTCTCACTGATTGTCAATAACCCAGAAGATGGCAATCGAGCGGTAAGAATCCGCCAATTATTATCTCTTTGAAAAACTGATTTCAACATTGTACTTCCGACTCCAAACTGCCCATCATTAAGCAAAGTAATGGCATGCCAAAACTGCATTTCTAAATTGTCTGGAAACATTTTTTCTGCTTTTTGATATTCTTCTGATGCCAATTTCATATCACCAGTTTCCACCGCATGGTCACCATTATTCATATGCTCATATGCCCGATATACTTTCAATAATCTATCCAACTCCTCGATGGGCGCTTTATGATCATCTACTCGTAAATCAATGAGCGTGTCATCCCAAACCTTACCAGTCGATTTTCCTTTCACCACTAATAATACTGCCGATTGTTTCCCGCGAATATCGCCACCCTCTCTTTGTGCTGCTCTCATCGCGGTCATTACTCTTTCGGCAAGTGACAGCTCAGTATGCGCTTCAAATGCTTTTGCCATGGCAGGCCAAACGGTATCATTCATCATCAGGTTTGCTTGTACCGAAAAATTATTGCCTTTTTGATGCCCTGCAAACTTGATACAGTTTTTTCCTGTGTAAACTGCTACCCTGCCTAGCTTATCTAGAATTGCTACTTGTCTTACCTCCTTTGCCTCATCGGTACGCAACAGTATATCCAATGCTTCTTGCGGTGTTTTCCCTTCCTTCAATAATGCTAACCCCCGTATTCCAAAGGATTTGTTAATAAAAGATTGAGTCGCCACTACCCCAACCCCTGCTTCGCCCCACGCTATCAATGAACCCACCGAAAACCAATGGCTCTGTACAGCTACCGCCATTTCTCCTGTTTTTTCATCCCTCGCTACAATAGAATATGTATGCGCTAGCGGCTCTGATTGTTTGTACACTTGCCGGGTTTGCGCAAATATTGGACTGGCGATAAATAGTAAAACAAAAATGGTAATAAACTTAAAATTTTGCATAAGGGTTATATTTTCTTTGGAAAATCTACGTTACAAATATAGGGTAAATCAAACACTAACTGTACTACATTCTAAACGGGTGATGAATCAAATGTATAACAATTAGTCAATTGATTAAACTTTTTGAAATTTTTTAACCTAATTATCATGGTCATTCTAGAAAAAGGAGATATTGTTAAGCTAGTTACCGGTAGTAATTGTATGAAAATAATTGCATTGTATGGTATTAATCTTGTAGAATGTATGGTGCTCGATGGATCGAATAAATCAAAAACTTTCTTTTTTCGCCCCCATTCCCTAAGGCAGTGTTAATGGCATTAACCCGTTTAGTCCTACAAAAAATCATAAGTCGATAATGGAAAATTTTATTAAAGCTGTGAAAAAATTCTCCGTCGAACTCTGGTTATTAGGCTTTACTCATCAACAATTTAATCTCGTTAAGTTTTAATAGCGCCTCCACAGGAGATATAGTATTGATATCCAATGCTTCAATAATCTTCTGAACTTCTTTTTGCTTTGGGTCTGCTTCAAACATACTTAGTTGAAAATTATTCTTCGAGGCAGCTCTAAGCTTATCCCCCATTTTGGTTTTAATTTTATCTTTTTCCAAGTGATGCATAATTTCGCTTGCCCTTATCACCACAGGATTGGGCATGCCAGCCATTTGTGCTACATGAATCCCAAAGCTATGTTCGCTGCCTCCTTTTTTTAGCTTTCGCATAAAAACAACTTTGTTACCCACTTCCTTGACTGATACATTATAGTTTTTTACCCTAGGAAAATCATTGGTCAGTTGGTTAAGCTCATGATAATGTGTCGCAAATAAGGTTCTCACTTTAAACTTCTGATGGTTATGTAAATATTCAACAATCGACCACGCAATAGAAATGCCATCGTAAGTACTCGTACCGCGCCCTATTTCATCCATCAACACCAGGCTGTTTTTACTTAAATTATTCAAAATGCTAGCGGTCTCCGACATCTCCACCATAAAAGTAGATTCTCCTTTTGACAGGTTATCAGAAGCGCCTACCCGTGTAAATACTTTATCAACAATACCAATGGTTGCGCTCTTGGCAGGAATAAATGAACCCATTTGTGCCATCAGAACAATTAATGCTGTCTGTCTGAGTAAAGCCGATTTTCCAGCCATATTGGGGCCTGTAATGATAATGATTTGCTGTGTTTCATCATCCAAAAAAACATCGTTAGGCACGTACTCTTCTCCCAGTGGCAACTGTTTTTCAATCACAGGATGCCTACCATCTTTGATATTCAACACATTGGAGTCCTCCATGTTAGGTTTGGAATAGTTATATTTTTTGGCTGTCTGCGCAAAAGAAGCCAAGCAATCTAGCTGTGCAACTGCACGAGCGTTTTGCTGAATTTGTAGGACAAAATCTGCTGCGTGGATTACCAACTCATTAAAAATTCGCTGCTCAATAACAGAAAGTTTATCTTCCGCATTTAGGATTTTTTCTTCATATTCTTTTAACTCTTCGGTAATGTATCGTTCCGCATTAACTAGTGTTTGTTTTCGTATCCATTCTTCCGGTACTTTATCTTTATGTGCATGGGTAACTTCTAGGTAATACCCAAACACACGATTATATGCTATTTTTAAAGATGATATCCCTGTTTTTTCTGCCTCTCGCTGTTGAATTTGAACCAAGTAATCTTTTCCAGAAAAAGCAATGCTGCGTAGTTCATCTAGCTCCTCATCCACACCATCATTGATCATATTTCCCTGATGCATGAGCATTGGAGCGTCTTCTTTTAGTTCTTTTTCTATTTTTTCCAGCAAAAATTCACAGGGGTTGAGTTGCGCACCCAATTTATTCAACTGAGGCATACTTGATGACTGTAAAAAATTCTTGATCGGTAAAATACTTGACAGTGATTTTTTCAATTGCACCATCTCCCTCGGATTAATTCTTCCCGTTGCCACTTTTGAAATCAATCGCTCCAAGTCCCCTATTGGCTTCAGTGATTTTAAGAGGTTCTCTAACAACGCATCATCCGTTACAAAAGCATGTACCACCTCGTGTCGTTCTTCAATTGATGCTTTTTCTTTCAGGGGCAATACCATCCAGCGCTTCATTAATCGAGCTCCCATCGGCGTAATAGTATCGTCCATAATATTGATGAGCGGCACGCCATCTTGCTGTGCATAGACTAGCTCTAAATTTCTGATGGTGAACTTGTCAAGCCAAACATACCGCTCTTCCTCAATTCTAGAGATGGAAGAAATATGCTTAATTTTTTTATGTTCCGTCTCTTCCAGGTAATGCAAAATTGCCCCTGCAGCAATAATTCCTTCGGTTAAGTTTTCTATGCCAAAACCTTTTAATGAATTGGTATCGAAATGCTTGACAAGGGATTCATAAGCATAATCGTAGGCAAAAACCCACTCATCTAAGCAATAACTATTGAATTGGTCTTGGAACACGCCTTCAAACTTGTCTCGGCTTGATTTACTATAGATAACCTCTGCTGGCTTAAAGCTTTGAATCAAATTGTCAACATGATTTTCATCCCCACAGGCAGTGAAAAACTCACCCGTGGAAAGGTCCAGGAAAGCAACGCCACATTGGTTTTTTGAAAAGCTGACGGATGCTAAATAGTTATTATGATTGGTCTCTAAGACATTATCATTCATAGAAAGCCCTGGCGTTACCAATTCAGTCACGCCTCTTTTAACTATTCCTTTGACATTTTTCGGGTCTTCTAGCTGATCGCAAATTGCCACCCTATTTCCAGCACGCACTAATTTTGGCAAGTAAGTATCTAAAGAGTGGTGTGGAAAACCTGCCAGTTCGATGTGTGATGCTGCCCCGTTAGCTAGTTTGGTCAGTACAATGTTTAGAATTTTACTTGCCTTCACTGCATCTTCCCCAAAAGTTTCATAGAAATCTCCTACGCGAAAAAGCAACAGTGCGCCTGGGTGTTTTGCTTTGATGGCATTGTATTGCTTCATCAAAGGTGTTTCTTTTTTTTCTTTTGTTTTTACAGCCATTCGGGTCTAAGCATTACCCCCATCAGAGTCTCTCGTGTGAGAACGCTGCATGACTTTAAAGAACTCAGAGTCCCTTTCAGGAGACTCTGAGTGAGGTTAGGTTGAAAATAAATACGTGATTTTAATTTTTTGCTCATATAATATTGGTAGCCTATAAAAATTATACCTACTATCCTATCTTTGCCTCCTAATTTATACTTGATGAGAAAGTTAAAAAACGAAGAACTCAATAGGGTTTCTATAGAGGAGTTCAAAAATACAAAAAAAATTCCTTTAGTAATTGTATTGGACAATGTCAGGAGTTTAAATAATGTTGGATCCGCATTTAGAACCTCTGACGCATTCCGAGTAGAGAAAATTTACCTGTGTGGCATCACCGGACAGCCACCGCATCGAGAAATAAACAAAACAGCACTGGGGGCGACTGATTCGGTAGATTGGGAGCATGTGGACAATACACTTACACTTATACAAAAACTAAAAACTGGTGGCTACCAAATTATTTGCATCGAGCAAGCCGACAATAGTGTAATGTTGCAAAATTTTTCCCCTAGTACAAATCAGAAATATTGTTTTGTGTTTGGAAACGAGGTCTTTGGTGTAGGTGATAAAATTATTGAGGCTTCAGACACTTGCCTTGAGATTCCTCAGTTTGGCACAAAGCATTCGCTTAATATATCTGTGAGCCTTGGAGTTGTGGTGTGGGATTTTTATAGTAAGGTTGGGTTTTGAATAAAACACCTGACAGGTTTTGAAAACCTGTCAGGTGTTTAAAAGTCTTCCACAAATAAATTCTGAACCCCGTTTTTACAATTATACCCGTTTTTTACTTATAATCAAAAATGTAAATTTCTTTCCCTTTTGCATAAATTACCTTTTGCTCAATTTCATCCACATGATACAAAGGTGAGTTGTCTTCAAAAACAAACTTGTCCAACTCTTCCCCAGAGTCTTTGTTTACTTGTACCAAATATTTGATACCTTCAGCTTTAGTAAAATAAAATGCATAATCTCTAGTATCAGCAGAAGCATCTAGTCTATTCGGATTGTAAAGGGCTTCAGAGGCCATATAACCATATTGCGCATTTACATACTGATTTCCTCCTTTGTCCATTTGCGAAAACCCACCAGTTCCTGGTGTCTTGAATCCTGTTACAGCTTCTCCTACTCCAGAAGAAGCCCCCACTCCAAGGTTATACAATCCTGACATCTCTGATGCAGAACTCGCTGCAGCACCTAATACCGATGCAACATTCAGTAATTTCCGTCCAGATTCTCCTGGCTGCTTATAATATTTTAGTTTTTTGACTTCCCCTTCCTTACCAATAATTACATACTCCCAAGGACTACTCATGAAATATGTTCCCTCTCTTATCTCTAATCTATTAAAATCTCTATGCTTTTTTAATTGCAGCTTTTGATAATGTTCCTTGTTCCATCCTTTATCTGGATTTAACAAATACAGCCTCTTGTCCTCAAGCACTACCAAAGTCTTTTCGTTTTTGTCGTATGCGATTTTTGTATCTTCGTCTACTTTATAAGTTCTCCATATAGGTTTTTTCACGCCATCTTCATAATAGGAAATTTTGTTTGTTGTTGCCACAATACTTCCCTTTTCGTACCTAAACTCATCATACGGGACATCGCCAATATCTTCAATAAAATCTTTGCCATTAGATTTAGCTTTTTTCCAAAGCTTCTTGCCTCCACCATCAACTAACATATTTTTTGATTTATAATAAATCATATAACCTTCACTCACCTTTTCTATCCTTGATAACCTTCTGCTACTAAAGTCCTTTTTCCATAGACTTTCTCCCGTTTTATAATCGTAAAGCTTACCACCCTTCTCGTGTTTGATGAATAGTTTTCCATCCACTTCTTGTTCAAACATGAATGCCTCCTCAAGTTTTAATGGCTTTTTCCATAGTTTTTTTCCTCCAATACTATATGCCATAATCTTCTTTCCCAACGCCATCAATTTATTCATATTCATGGTCATAGCCGCCCCTAATCCGAGTCCGCCACTTGGTTCTACAACGTATAAAATATCTTTGGATGGGTTAAAAAATAATTTTCCTACTTTTTGATCTTCACTTAGAATTGTTTCTCCACTCTCTCCATTCAAAATGTTTAGTTTCGAACCAAGACTGAAAGCAATGTTTTTATTTTTATCCACCACCACATTACCTATATCCCCTCTTTTGACGGTAAACTCTTTATTCCATAATGCTTTATTCTGTTTTAGGGAAATTAAATGTACTTTTAATTTTGTTTTATCCTTTGTTGTGGTTTGAAATAGAAAAGACTCCAGTTCAGGTATTATTTCAAATGACCCTATACTCTTGTATCCATCTTTATCAGCATCTAATAGTAGTTTGCCGCTTCTTGTGTCTATCAGTTTATTATCGACTATAATATATGGTGAGTAAGGTACCATTCTATAATTCTCTTGATCAGATTGAATTGCGCCACCTAATATTGAAATACGTTCGCCTTTTACTTCCCAAATTTTTGTTCCATTTTCTTCATCAATCCCTGCGACCGTTTTATCAGTCAATACGATAGGAACTCCCGAAAAATCGTGGAAAAAGAAGTCTTCAATTTTTCCATCAAAACTAATTTGTTTGTCTGCTTTACGCTGACCATAGCTAAGTTGTGCTGCCAACAATAGCACCATTATTAATACGATTTTCAATTTTTTTAGTTTGTTCATAACTGTTTTGGTTTATAAATTTTAACTTAATTTATCTTGCGAAGATAATAAAAAATTGTGTTTTAATAATATTTATGTGGTTTTTAGCGCAAAGTCAAGAACCTCCACAAATAAAAATTCAGATAACTCTCCCAATGCCTGAAGTTTTTAAAAATGTCGTCGACCTCTTCATTAGTTGGTTTTTTATCGGTCGCAAAAATAGTATTTAAAGCTTTATTGAGTCCAGAATCTCCATACGCGATGCAAGACATATCCCGCATAGTTTTCATCAACACATAGTTGGCAGTCCAAATACCAACTCCTTTTATTGATGTTAGCTTCTCAACCCTTTTATCCTTTGTTTTACAATCCGTTAGAATGGCTTTACTAATTTGATTATCTAAAAATGCATGGCT
>CAYRIF010000060.1:0-15317 GCA_964424205.1 uncultured Roseivirgaceae bacterium
AGATTGATAATTACAAAATATATAACGGAAATGTAGGAGAGGTGACGAAGCATTTGATGGCGTTGTTTTTGGCTTTGGAGGAAAGACAGTAAATGCGTATCTTTTTCTGGTAATGCTAACTTGGTTATATAATAAATGCAATGTATAAAATATTATGAAGAAGATATATAGAAAAGGAGCAATTGGAGCCTTAGCGGATGAATATGAAAAGGCACTGGAGGAATTAAGGAATTTATTGAAGAATATATCGGATGAAAATTTTAAAGAGATAGCGGATAATAGTTTAGATGAGGATTTTCAGTCTATAAGAAATATAGTTTTACACATCGTTGATTCAGGATATATTTATGCAAACCATATCAGGATGAGATTTGGAAGCGCAATCACCAAACAAGAAATTAAAATTGCAACAGTTGAGCAAGCTTTTTATCAATTGGATAGGATGTTTCAATATACTTTGGAAACATTTGACGATAAGTGGATATTAACTGACCAAGAACTGTTGAATACAATAATTAAGACCTCTTGGACTACTTACGATTTAGAAGCAATTATTGAGCATGCTATTGTTCATGTGTTACGACATAGAAGGCAAATAGAAAAAAGGATAACTGGTAAAAATTAGTTGTAATGAAAACCGCAACAGTCAGAGAACTCAAACTAGAATTAAAAGAGCAGTCTAAGGAAGACTTGCTGGAGCTCTGTCTGAGTTTATCAAAATTCAAAAAGGAAAACAAGGAATTGCTAACTTATCTTTTGTTCGAAGCATCTGATGAGAATAACTTTATAGCACAGGTAAAAGAGGAGGTCGATGAGCAATTTGATCTAATCAATACTTCAAGCTATTTTTATATCAAAAAAAGTGTTAGGAAGATTTTGCGGGGAATCAAAAAGTATATGCGATATTCTAAAAAGAAAGAAACGGAAATTGAATTGCTGCTGTTTTTCTGTGATAAATTAAAAAATATAAAACCATCAATGACTAATAACGTGAGCCTTCAAAACATCTTTGACAGGCAGGTGGTGATGATTGAAAAGGCAATCGGCATGTTGCATGAAGATTTGCAATATGACTACAACTTGGAGCTTAAGGAGATACAAGAATAATGAGCATAGAAATAGGTGTGAATCTGCAATGGTTTTTGATAACAGTTATTGTGTAAATAACGCACCAATCCCCTGACCTGTTCAGGGGTCTCAATTATTGGGATACCGTAATAAATGCGGTAATGGAGTCGTTTTCTACTTTAGGGAGGATTAGCTAATATTTTTTGATTTTTAGGAATAGTCCTTGAGGGTGAATATTTTGTTAGAACTGAGTTTTATAAATTTTCCCAAGCCACTTCAGGGTTTATTAGTCCAATTCCCGGTATCTCATTATTTATCAGTTTTCCATTGATGGTTTCAATGCCGGTATAAGGATTGTTTGTCAGTCCGAGGTTGCCATCCAAATCAACCCAATCAGCCAGAGAAGTAAGATGAAAAGCAGCAGAAATAGCACAGGAGGTTTCGGACATGCAACCAATCATTATTTTTAAGCCTTTCTTTTTGGCTAGTTTAGCCATCTTTAATCCTTCATGTAACCCTGTAGATTTCACTAATTTAATATTGATACCATGGTAAAAATTGTCAGCGTTTTCTACATCTTGTAAGCGTTGAATGCCTTCATCACCGACAATGGGTAGCGGACTTTTCGATTTCAACCACGCCATCTCTTCTTCCATGGCAACAGGCATGGGCTGCTCTATGAAAACTACATTTTTCGTTCTGAGCCAATCAATATTTTCGAGTGCTTGCGACTTGTCTTTCCAGCCTTGGTTGGCATCTACATAAAGCGGCTGATTGGAGACCTCCCTGATGGCATTTACAATTTCACGGTCATTCTCTGATCCTAACTTCACTTTTAAAAACTGAAAATCTTTGGCTTCTAGCGTGCGTTCTTTAATGATGTCAAGGCTATCGATGCCGATGGTTTGTGAGGTGTTCGCGCTTTCTGCGCTGGGCAACTCAAGTAATTGATAACAAGGTTTACCCGCAACCTTTCCTGCTATGTCATGCAGGGCAATATCTATCGAAGCTTTGACAGCTGTGTTTCCCTCTGCAATACCATCCACATAGCGCATCATCTCCTCAATATCAAATGGATCTTTGAACTGTGAAAGGTCTACTTTGGATAAAAAACTGATGGCTGACGCTTGTGTTTCACCATAAAGGGGTGGCATCGATGCTTCCCCATAACCTGTAATATCCTCAAACTGTATCTTGGTCAAAAGGAGCGGCGTGGAACTACGTGCTCCCCTTGATATTCGGAACACATGTTTCATGTTTAGAGTATAGGGGTGATGGCTTATTTTGAACATTGTATATTAAATAATATAGTTTGTAAATCTTATGGGCAAATATATGGATTTAAGAATTTATGTTGCCACACTTCTGGCAATTATAGCCTTGGTTTGCTGTATTATTTAAGTATCCAAATAAAAAATATACTGTCAGATGATGGGGATTTTTTTAAGCGTTGCATTGAGCTAATTTACAATATTTGATTAATGCTTACGTATGTTTTACTGTTATGTCACCTCGACTTTTCCGAAGAGGTCTAAGGCATACGAATCTCGTAGCAAATCTGCGGAAGGATAGAGATGTGTTTTATACTTCATTTGGAATGTCATTTCCTTAATGCCAGCACCACCTTCGCCAAACCAATACTCCCAATATCTTCAAACAGAAATAAATTATCACTTGGATTTATGTTTGGCATGTTAGGGTCAATAATATACTTTGGTACTGCATCGCCCACATAGGAGAGGAGTCCTGCCGCCGGGTACACCTGTAGTGAGGTGCCCACGACAATAAATATATCTGCCTGCATGGTAATTTGCACTGCGGTGTCCATCATCGGTACCATCTCGCCAAACCATACAATATGTGGCCTGAGCTGGGCACCTTTCTCGCAGGTGTCACCAAGGTTTAATTCCCAACCTTCCATGTCATATACCAGTGATGGGTCTAGCGTACTGCGAGATTTGAATAGCTCGCCATGCAGGTGCAATACCTTGGTGGAGCCGGCTCTTTCGTGTAGGTTGTCCACATTTTGAGTGATAATGGTCACGTCATAGTGCGCTTCCAAAGCGGCAAGAATTTGATGTCCTTTGTTGGGCATAACTTCTAATGCATTTTTTCTGCGTTGGTTATAAAAATCCAAAACCAAGGCTTTATTTTTCTGCCATCCTTCTGGTGTGGCTACGTCCATTACATCATGCCCTTCCCACAGTCCGTTGGCATCTCGAAAAGTCGGGATGCCGCTTTCTGCGCTAATCCCTGCACCTGATAATATGACGAGTTTCTTCTTTGGCATTTCGTTATAAAGTTAATGCTATTTTCGGATATAAACACGTGGTAGAAAGTTTGTCTGTAATTTTTCGATTTGTCATATCAAAAGCGCGTGCTAAATAAGAAACACATACCCGTGATATATTACTGTTTTAAAATGAAATGGGATATGTCCTACTCTCCTGCGACTTTCACAGCTTTTCCTACCTGTTTGGGATATACTCCAGTAGGCTCTTCTTCCACGTCATTAAGGTAAGGATATAAATTCTATACTCTCCTTGTTTGGCGTTCTTATAAACCAAAATTTATATGATTTAAAAATAAATACATATTGAGAAGGAACAAAAAAGACCTTAACTTAATGAGACTGAATGCTACCTATGGGGGTGCCGCAACAGGTGCGGCAGGGAGTAATTTAATAATAAATCAGCTCGAAACAATGGCGTGATATTCCTTCACTCCTTTGGCTGTGAGGTACGGATAAATAGCCTGTGTAGTGATGGTATAATATTCAGACATTGTTGTTTTGCTGATTGTTGTATGTGTAATTTCAGCGGCAGAAATCCAAAAATCTCCTAAAATTTGGAATCGTTGGTACAAAAAAAGATATTCGTTTTGTAATTTTTCTTTGCGTATAATACCATGTGCTACCATGATGTTAATCAAACTACCAAACTGCTCTTGCCGTAGTTTGGTGAGTTTTTGATAGTGCTTTTTAATGACCCTGTTCTCTCGCATGATTTGTGCAAAATCAAGCAGAATAAATCGATATTCATACGAGTTTTTCATGACCTCAGCGGATATGTCAAACATTAATTGTAGCCCTACAGACGGTTGATGATGTGCAATCATGCTTTTATCCATCAATGCAACTAACTGAAAATACAGTGCCTCAATAATATGATGTCTCTTTTTGAAATGATAGTTCAGATTACCTTGGCTGATTCCCATCTCTTTGGCAATGGTTCTGAGCGTCACGTTTGATAGCCCACGAGCATTAAATAGCGTCAAGGCGGTGTCTAATATCTTCTCAGGCGTTTTTTTCACGTTACAAAGATAAAAAAAATAGTAAACTTGACCTAATTAAATTTATTTAGTAACTTTGACCTAAATATTTAATATACTTATGATGACTTCTGTTTTAACTACAAAAATTCCTACTGAGAGTATTTATAAGAAACACATCTCAAAAATTGATTTTCATGACACCTTCAGTGTATCCCTTGCTACTGCTGATATGCCTATTGAGGAGATTTTCTTGTCAGTGTTTTCTCACACACCAGCGTGGATAGAAAATTTGCTCAAGCTCAGGAATGCAATAGTTAGCGTATTCGGTTTAAAGACGGATGGAGAAAATCAGCAAACTACCTTAGAAAATGTACGAATAGGAGAGGAGATAGGATTATTTAAGATTTATGACATCACAGATAATGAGATTATTGCGGGGGAGGACGACAAGCATCTCAATTTTCGAGTGTCTGTATTGAAGAAGAAGAATAAGGTGTTTACAAGTACATTTGTACAGTATAATAATTTATTTGGTAGAATCTATATGACCATCGTTATGCCTTTTCATAAGTTGATTGTGAAAGCCATGTTGAAAAATGCGATAAAGAATAAGAGGATATGAAAATTACAATAATAGGAGCAGGAATTGGAGGCCTGACCACTGCTATTGCTCTCAAACAAAAGGGTCATACGGTAGAAATATTTGAAACGTCCCGGGAATTTACAAAAGCGGGGTCGGGAATTAACCTCGCCATCAATGCTATGCAAATTTATAAGCGCTTGGGCATCTATAATGATATTGTAAATGCAGGAAGCTATTCTAATGCAATGGTTGTGGCGGATAGTGCGTTGAAAGAAATTTCTAGAATAGATTTAAAAATAGCGGAACATACATATGGTGTAAAAACGGTTGCTATACATAGGGCAACATTACATAAAACTTTACTTGCACATCTGAAAGGCACCCCAATTCATCTCAACAAAAAGTTAAAATCGCTTACCCAACTAAACAACAGCGTGGATTTGCTATTTGATGATGGTACTAGGCACTCAGCAGCGATAGTCATTGGCGCAGATGGTATTCATTCAGCGGTGCGAAAGTCAATTTTTCCTGAGAGCACTGTGCGTATCGCCAAACAGGTGTGTTGGAGAGGGATTACCAAGGTTCGAATTCCTGATAAGTATCAAACAGAACTGAACGAACTATGGGGGAGGGGAAAGCGCTTTGGGTTTGTACAAATCTCAAAGGACGAAGTGTACTGGTATGCCTTGGCAAATTATAAACAGGACTACAAGACAGAATATGAAGCGGTAGCATTGGAAAAAATGTTTGAGGATTTTAATCCGATGATTGGGAAGATTATTGCAGCAACGGATAGGAGTAACATCATTACTAACGAAATGATGGATTTGAAACCCATCAAGATGTGGCACTATAAAAATGTATGCTTAGTAGGAGATGCAGCGCATGCTACCACCCCAAATATGGGGCAAGGAGCATGTCAGGCAATTGAAAGCGCCTATGTTTTGGCAGCATGTCTATCGACCGGAGATGCGTTAGAAACGGCATTTAGTAATTTTGAGCATTTAAGAAAAAAGAAGGCGGTTGCAGTAGTGAAGAATAGTTGGCGGGTTGGCAAGATATCGCAATTGGAAAGTAGATTGCTCATTAAAGTACGCAACAGTGCTATGAAAATGATGCCAAAAAAACGATTGCAAAAGCAATCTACTTCAATTTTTGAATTGAATTACTAATGTTTTCTTATTCTCGCACCTGTTGCGAGATTCCTTAGAGGTAAATCGTAGGGATGGCTATGCTTGAATTTTATGCATCACCTGAACAAGCACCCCAAATTTGGGCTATTTATTTTTTGCTCGATTGTACTGTTAAGCAGTATATTTTGCTGTTTTTCCTTGGTATTTTAAAATACGGTGAGTAATTGGGAGTTAATCAATTAATAAACCGAAACCGCAAATATTTAATATTTTCTCCAAGGTTGGTGAAAATAGTTTCATATTTTGTTTTGATGCCGTGATGAATGTCATTGTGCGGTGAGTTGTATAAATCATGGGTGAATTCAAGGTCGGTGACATCAGTTCTACCTTGAATAATTTCAAGCGAGTAGTTAAAAAGTGGAGTATTATCCGTTTTCAAGTGAATGAAGCCATCCGGTTTTAAGACATGTTTATACAGTTCCAAGTACCTAGGACTTGTTAGGCGTCTTTTTTCATCTCGACTTTTTGGTCTTGGGTCGGGAAAAGTAATCCATATTTCACTGACTTCATTGCTGTTGAAAAACTTAGGGAGGAATTGAATTTGTGTTCTCAAAAATGCAGCATTACCGAGTTTTGCTGCGAGTGCACTGGTGCTGCCTGCCCAAATTCTGTCTCCTTTAATATCGGTACCAATGAAGTTTTTATCAGGATATACCTGCGCCAATCCGATGGTATATTCACCCCTGCCGCAGCCCAATTCCAAAACAAGCTCATTATTATTTCCAAACTGTACCTCATTCCATCTACCATTGATATCTTCGTATATATCCTTACCAGGACAGATGACATTGTCCCGTTCCATTATTTCTTGAAACTTTTTGAGCTTTCTTCGCATGTCTGCAAAAATATAAAAATGTTTGTCATGCCATCTTTATTTTAGAGGACTTTATTTATCCTAGATGATGTTTGTTTTTGTATATACAACGGGAACTCAGGTGATTAGGTATATTTTTTAACTGACTCAGATACCTCAATGCCTTCTTTGAGCTTGGTATCAGGAATCGCTTTACCCGCCGTAGGTTTTAATGGAATAACGCCAGCCCAAATAGCCAATTCATAATCAGCCTTATCATCGGAGGGATCGCCCTCTCTAATTTTTGCAGAGGCGGACTCAATTTCAATCGCCAGTATAGCAGTAATTTTAAGTTCTTTCTCTGTAGGAGGTCGCACTTCATCCCAGCGGTCTTTGATGATATTCTCTGAAATCATGAATAGCGCATGATTTTTTTCTTCTTCTGCTACAGGTTTGGCATTTCCAAAAATCATCACAGAGCGGTAGTTCATAGAATGATGAAATGCAGAACGAGCTAATACAAGTCCGTCTATATGTGTAACAGTGAGACAGACAGGAATTCCTTTTTCCATGTTGCTAAGCATCCTGCTTTTGGTAGAGCCGTGTACATAGATTTTATTTCCGTCCCGCGCATAAATAGTAGGAATAACAAATGGTCTGCCATCCACCACAAACCCAAGGTGACAGACACAAGCCGCATCAAGTATTTTGTGGACAGTTTTTTTGTCATAATGACCTCTGTTGGCAGCTCTTTTTACGGTATTTTGAGATTCTCTTTTATATTCGCTCATAATTTTTTACTTATCACTGTTCATGTTGTATTCCATATAACTGGCTGTTTTATCTGCAATTTCTTTTCCATGCAATTTTTCTACAATATGAAACGACAAATCTATCCCTGCTGAAATTCCTCCGGAGGTATATATTTTATCAAAATTTACAAATCTTTCTGATTTTTTCGGGATTCCTGTAGGAACAATTTCTTGCATATGTTCATATACTTCTTTGTGCGTGCAGTAGGGTTGGCCATCCAATAAACCCAATATCCCAAGCAATCTCGCTCCAGAACAAATACTTATAGTAAATTGAGTATTTTGGTGAATTTTTTCAATCCAGTTTAATGTCTCAATATCTAGCATCTGTGCGCGAGAACCAGCTCCACCAGAAATGATTAAAATATCAATGGATGGAGAATTTTCAAAGTTGTATCTAGGGTTAACAGACAGTCCGTTTACCGCCGAAACTGGACGCATGTCTTTTGCCACAATAAAAACATTGAAAAGTTCGAAATTATTAAGTTCAGAGGTAATAGAAAATACCTCAAATGGCCCGGCAAAGTCTAAAACTTCTGCCTCATCAAAAATTAGGATGCCTACATTTTTTTTCATTTTGCTTTTTGTTTTCTGAACAAACCTATAAATTTGGTGGCTTATGTATGTACACCAAAATATAATTACTTGATGGGCCAGATATGTATCCTTGGAAAACAGTTATAAGAATTGATAGGAAGTTACGGGTTTCGGTTTATTTACAAATTGTAAATTATCTGATTGCTGAAATAACGCAAGGTAGAATTTTACCTGGCAGTAAGTTGCCTGCTACCAGGACATTGGCTGATTTGTTGAATATTAATAGGAAGACGGTGGTTTTGGCGTATGATGAATTAATGGCACAAGGATGGATTATTATAAAAGCTTCAAAAGGAACGTTTGTCTCTGAATCGTTACCATTGATTAAACACAAGGGACTAAAGAAAAATGCAAAGGCTACAGTGCCGAGTAAATCTTTTTATTCAATCCCAGAGGATGAAAATAAAAAGCAGTATCACGACGTAAAGGGTCTTGCCATAGATGGAGGGGTACCAGATGTGAGGCTTGCTCCAATAGATCTGCTTTATAAAACCTGCCGTTCAATAGCGAATAGTAGGCATGGAAAAACCCTTTTGAAATATGGAGATGCACAAGGAGCATATGTTTTGCGTGAAGCATTGGCTAAATACCAACAAGAGACACGGGGGATAAAATGCAAAACTGAGAATATTTTCATCACCCGTGGTAGTCAAATGGCAATTTTCATGGTTTTTAATTTGTTGTTGCAAAAAGGCGATCATGTTATTGTCGGTGAAACAAACTATCCCGATGCCAATAATGTAATTGAAAAAACAGGTGCTATTATGCGGACTGTGCCTGTGGATGAAGAGGGAATTGATGTGGATGCGGTAGAAGTGTTGTGCAAAAAGTTTAAAATAAGAGCGATGTACGTGACTTCGCATCATCACTACCCAACAACCGTCACGCTGAGTGCAGAAAGAAGGTTGCGGTTGTTACATTTAGCCGAGCAGTACAAATTTGCAATTATTGAAGATGATTATGACTATGATTTTCATTATGCACATAATTCCATTCTTCCATTGGCAAGTATTGATACCAATGGCTCTGTGATTTACATCGGCTCTTTTACCAAATCATTAGCTCCTGCACTACGGGTAGGTTATTTGGTGGCACCTGAAAATTTGGTAAATGCTTTGATCAATTCAAGAAAAATAATTGATCGGCAGGGAGATCCGATACTAGAGGCATCCATCGCCTTGATGCTTAAAGAAGGAGAAATCCAACGCCATCTGAAAAAGTCGTTAAATATCTATAGAACTCGAAGAGATTTTTTTTGTAAACTTCTAAAAGAGGAATTGGGTGACCATATTTACTTTGAAATTCCTGAAGGGGGAATGGCGATATGGGCAAGGTTTAACATGAATATCAACTTAAAACGGCTATTGGAGCTTTTAAAGGAACAAAAACTCCATATTCTATCTGATCAAAGTTTTGTCAAAGACTTAAACTCAATTCGCTTGGGATTCTCGCAACTGAATGAGAATGAAATAATTATGGCAATTGATATTATGAGAAGGGAAATAACAAAATTAGTACTTTCTACGAATTCCTAAGGAATCTTACATAAATGGGTTCATTGTTGATACCGTATGGATAGTGAAATTAGCCTTCATTACATTTGCATTATACTTTTTAATATTGATTTTTTTTGAATTGATTAAAGGTTATTAAATAATATATTTTTTAGGCTAAAATTTTTTAAACTTAATTTATACTAGTGATGAAAAAAACAAACATACAATTATTATTTTTTATGGCATTTGTAGTGCTACTAAGTGCCTGTAAAAAAGATACCGAGGTAGTGCTTACTGATGTAACGACAACTGATACAGAAAATGTTGCGGCAATCATGGATGAAATTGGCTTTTTCTTTGAAGGCAATGACCTAGCACAAGAGGCAAAAGGAGGAAGAAAAGGTATTTGTTATCAAGTGACTGATAGTAAAACCGAAAATGAGATTGTTATTGAATTTGAATCTGGATGTGTGAGTGATGATGGAAAAACAAGGACTGGGAAAATGACGTATTCATGGACAGGGTTGGATGGTCAGTCTGGGTTTAGCTCCACTATTGTTTATGAAAATTTTTCAGTAGATAATCATACTATTGACGGTACATTTACGATTAAGGACATGTCACTTAATTTAAAGGATACATCTATGAGTTTTACAATGGTGGTTGAAAACGCTAAATTTACTTATCCAGATGGGAAGTTTTCTAACTTAAATGAAACTTTAACGGTTACCACAGAATTTGCTGGACACTTAACGCAAGAGGGTAACGTTGATACTAAAATTACCGGTGAAGTATCAGGTACTACTAAAGAAGGAAATACTTACGTTGCTTTAATCACCAAGGAATTATTAATAAAAGCAACTTGTGAAGAAGGGCCTGTTTCAGGAACATTCGTATTTACAATAAACCAAGATGCGCCTATGCGCTTAGATTACGGTGATGGTACTTGTGATGCTATGGCAACGTTGACTAGAGGTGCATTTTCAAAAGTAATTGATTTTAGCAAGGACTAGGGAGTAAAAAAAGCATAAAAAATCCTGCGCCGAACATTCGGAGCGGGATTTTTATTTGGCAGCAATTTTATTTTTCGGTTTTTTTTGTTGATAAACCAAATGGCAAGTAAAGTGGACAAAATCCTATTAAACTTGTTAAAACAAATACCCCCGCAAGGACGGCTAAAACAATAGCTACTGTGCCTGAGATTGTACCTGTGTACCACAAAACGGCAACAACAATGGCAATAATAATTCTGACAATTTTGTCAGTTGATCCCATGTTAGATTTCATAATTGTAAATTTTTAGTGTGTAAATAATAATACCAATGCAGTAATAATGCTAATGCATAAAAAACAGACTAGTACAAATTGTAATATTTTTTTAGTTTGTTGTTTCATTAACGGTACAAATAAAGTAGAACAAAATATCAAAGTATGTGATTAATATCACATTAAAGGATTTTCGTGTATTTCTATATAGCCTCTCGCTAACGTAATTTTTTTTTCATGCTCCAGTTTTTTCAAGAGTCTAGATACAGTTTCGCGTGCAGTACCTAGTTCATCTGCAATGGCCTGATGTGTTGCCTGAATTACTTTATTTTGACTCACTGATGCTTTATTTTCTAAGTAGTGAATCAGTCTTTCATCCATTTTTTGAAATGCAATCGCATTAAAGGCTGTTAAAATATCATCAAAGCGTGTTTTGTATAAGTTAAGAATAAAATTATTGAAGGATGGGAAGTGATTTTGCCACTCTTCGATAAAGCGTGAAGGAACCATAAGTATTTCTGAGTCCCTTTCGGTGACGGCTCGCACTTGGCTTTTTTCATTTTTTAAGGTAGAGGAGATGGAGATTATGCAACTTTCATCTGGGTTAATATGGTATAGCAGTATTTCTCTTATGCCTTCTTGTCTGAATACTTTTATTCTTCCAGAAATAAGTATTGGAATAATTTTGATATACTTTCCTTCATCTAGTATTAATGTATTGGCAGGAATTTTCGTGATCTCACAGTCGTTTAATAATTTATATCGAAGTTCATCTTCTGTAAAATATTGCCAAAGATTTGACGCGTTGAATTCCATGAGATACTTGCCGTGTTTATTATTATCACTAAAGGTAAGATATTTAATTTCTATACCATAATAAATGCAATACCTAAATATATGACCACTTTTTCATATATTTACGAGATATGAAAACCGCTTTCACGACTGAAAAACTTGAAAAGGCAGCGTTTGTGCTAAAAACCATTGCACATCCCCTACGAATCGCTATTGTAGATTTGTTGAGTATTCACAAGAAAGCCTCGGTTACTGAGCTTTGTAAAAGCCTCAACGCAGAGCAATCACTAATTTCGCATCACCTATCTACGATGAAGGCAAAAGGAATATTGAGTAGTGAAAGGCAAGGGCAACGAATTTATTACGCGCTAGAACTGAAAGAGGTGGTGGGTATCCTAGCATGCATGGAAAAATGTGATATATAAAAATTTTAATACTATTTAAATGGCATTAGTCTCAAAATCAATCGAAGAGAAAATAGTTAATAATTTCAAGAAAATTCTCGAGCCGAAATTAATAGAAGAGGTAATTGAGCATGGCAGATTGCATCATGCCAGGGAAGGAAATATAATGATTGATTATGGTCAGTACATGAAAGAACTACCGTTGGTACTGAGCGGAACAATTAAAATACTTAGAAAGGACAATGATGGGAATGAGCTTTTTCTGTATTACCTCAATGGTGGGGACTCCTGTGCCATGTCTATGACTTGTTGTGTAGGAGATAAAAAAAGCGAAATCAGAGCAGTGGCAGAGGATGATTCTGAAATCTGGATGTTACCCATCAGGTATATGGATGAGTGGATGACGTATAAAACTTGGCAAGCCTTTGTTTTTAATTCTTATAACGCTCGTTTCGAGGAGCTTTTAAATACCATTGACAGTATTGCTTTTTTAAGAATGGATGAGCGATTATGGAAATACTTGTTAGACAAGAAGCAGGCATCGGCAAGTTATATCATCACCAAAACACACCAAGATATTGCGAGCGAATTGAATACCTCAAGGGTGGTTATCTCACGATTATTGAAGCAGCTAGAAAGAGATGAAAAAATTGAGTTGTATAGAAATAGGATAGAGGTTTTGTAATGGTTAGCCGATAGCGTTGTTATCCAAAATTTTAAGAAAGGTATCTGGTTCAGGTCGTACCCTATAATTGTCAGTTAAATCTGCAAATATAATTCTTCCATAAGCATCTGTAATAATGACAGTTGGCATGACCGTATCATTTTTATAACCAAACATTTGCATTCCCGCAGGCAATCCATTTTTATGAAAAATAGCTAATTGCTTGGCGACCTTGTTGTTTACATCTACCAAAAACTGAAAAGGAACATCATATTTTTTAGCCAATGACTTTGAAAAATGATGCGGTTGCGGACTAATGAGTACCATATTGACGCCCCGCTTTTCCAACGCCTTGTATTGCGATGCAATCTCTTTAATTTGTGCCATGCATAGTGGACACCAATTGCCTCGATAAAACATGAAAATCGTAGGATTTCCAAGAAATGATTTAGAAGAGATTACATTTTTAGCGGTATCTTCTAATTCAAAATTAGCTAGGGAGTTCCCCACAGCAATTTTCTGTGTCCTTCCATCAAATCGTGAATACCAAAAAACATAAGCTAACCACCCCAGAAGGAGTAAGAGGTTCGGCAAAGTGCTTAGGATAGTTCCGCCAATTGTGCTCATTAAAAAACCAACGGCAATGATACTTGTTCTGTAGGGAAGGTTCGGACTTGTTCTAGCTGTATTATGCAGGACAAACGCTTTTAAAAATAAAAAAGTGATGGTAAAAGAAGCAATCAACCTGCCAAGATAGCTATAGGAGAACCCGTCCATGGCAAGTAGCCAACTGCTTTGTAGTGCAGAAAAAATAGCATAGGTGATAAATGAAGTAACGAAAATGGATTTAAGGATATTGCTCACGTAAATGTAGATTTGTTTAGAAAGTAGCAGCACAAAAAAAGTGACAGCCAAGTTCTAATGAGCTGTCACTTATTAAGATAATTAATTTTTTATTCCGTTTATCCCAACTTGACAATCAAATCAGCAGCCCTGTTTGAATAGCCTGCTTCATTGTCATACCAACCAACAATTTTCACCAAGTTGCCCATGGCAGAAGTGAGTTTGGAATCAAAAATTACAGAATGCGAATTACCCACAATGTCAATAGAAACAATCGGATCTTCAGTATATTCCATGATACCTTTCAACCCTTCTTGGGATGCTTTTTTCATCGCTGCATTTACTTCATCAGCAGTTACCTCTTTTTTCAAAACTGCTGTCAAATCAGTAACCGAACCATCAGGAATCGGCACCCTCATGGCAATACCATCTAATTTTCCTGCTAAGTGAGGCAATACTAAGCCAACCGCTTTCGCAGCACCTGTTGAGGTAGGTATAATAGAATAAGCTGCTGCCCTTGCTCTTCTCAAATCACTGTGTGGCGCATCTTGCAACCTTTGGTCAGACGTATAAGCATGTGTGGTCGTGATAAACCCTTTTTCTACACCGAAGTTATCATCTAATACTTTAATCATTGGCGCAAGGCAGTTTGTGGTACATGATGCATTAGAAACTATTGTATCGCTAGCGGTAAGCGTTTCTTCATTTACGCCTAAAACAATTGTGGTGATGCCACCCTGAGCAGGAGCAGAGATGACCACTTTCTTAGCCCCAGCGGTGATGTGTTTTCCAGCACCGGCTGCATCTCTGAATATGCCTGTTGATTCTAATACCGTATCTACATTTAATTCAGCCCACGGTAAGTCCGCAGGGTTTCTTTCTTCGAATACTTTTATTTTTTGACCATTCACTGTGATGCTTTCTGCATCTGATGATACCGTTCCGTTAAACTTTCCGTGAACAGAATCATATTTTAGCAAGTGTGCTAAAGTAGCATTGTCTGTCAAGTCATTGATGGCAACGACCGCTACATTTTCCTTTTCTAAAAGGGTTTTGAAAGTAAGCCTTCCAATTCTACCAAACCCATTGATGGCAACTCTGATTTTTGACATTTAATTTAATATTTTTTTTGAAAATAATCTTTGTACAAAAATAGCACACACACTTACTAAAACCAATATTTTGAGTGAGTAAAAAATATTTTAATTTTATTTTTAAATTAATTTTGCAATTATCAAATTGAAATCTATATTTGCACTCCTAATTTATCAGCAACCTTGAGAATGAGTAAGGAATGCTGAGAAGTTTGTGGTGTTTTATCTTGGGCTAAAGGTGCAAAAGTTAAAACCCACCGGAGGGAAACGGTCCGTTCGTCTAGGGGTTAGGACACTGGGTTTTCATCTCAGCAACAGGGGTTCGATTCCCCTACGGACTACTTTAAAGTCATTCGCTAAGCGAATGACTTTTTTTATGCTCACGCTCTTTGTGATATTCCTATTTTGTCAACTACTATTTGAAGGTGTTTTTACC
>CAYRIF010000061.1:0-15289 GCA_964424205.1 uncultured Roseivirgaceae bacterium
ACACTGCTGAACGTGACAGCAGTACAACACCTGATTGATGCAGCTGCGGTAAATAATTCTTTTTTATTGCACCTTTCTACTGATTTTATTTTCGATGGTACTTTTGGACCGCTGGATGAGGAGGCAGTTCCAAATCCAATTAGTTTTTATGGAGAAACGAAACTAGCATCTGAAAAATTATTAGCACAGAGTAGTATTGACTGGGCGATTGCTCGTACCGTGCTGGTATATGGCATTGTTCATAATATGAGTCGCTCGAATATTATTCTATGGGTAAAAAATAGCCTAGAAAATAATAAAGATATTAAAGTAGTAAACGACCAGTGGCGAACGCCAACCTTGGCGGAGGACTTAGCAATGGGTTGTTATTTGATTGTAAAAAATAAAGCAACTGGCATTTATAATATCGCCGGAAAGGAAATGTTGACGCCTTATGATATGGCATTGAAAACCATTGCCTATTTCAACTTAGAGGCATCTACTATGACCAAAGCAGATTCAAGCACTTTTAGTCAGGTAGCAAAGCGACCTATGAAAACTGGATTAGTTATAGAGAAGGCAAGAAAAGAATTAGGCTACGAACCACATTCTTTTGATGAGGGGATTGCTATTTTGGCTGGGCAGCTGTATTCAAATTTTTGAATTCTTTGCCTTATGATTATATAGTTATACCATTTTAATTTTAAAATGGTATAAAACTACTGCACTCCATCCTTCCCAACAGTCACCCATTTGCCTGCTTTATGCGCATTGATGGTATTGTCATACATCGCTTCACAAGAGATGGTTGGCAAGTAGAATCTTCCTGCATAACTTGCATTTAGCAGTATTTTAAAGGTCTTTCGTTCATTACTCTTTAGGTCAAAATAAGTAAGCACCCTGTCATCTCTGATGTCCTGATAGGTCGGTTTATCCTTGCTGTTTTGATTTTCTACTTCGTCCATTCTGGTATTTACAATCTCCCAACCGGAGGGGAATATTTGCGTAAGTGCCATCTCTTTGTAGTTGCCTCTCAGTCCAGGATTTGCAACGGTTACTTCTGCCACAAAATTTGTTCCTTGTTTTAGATTATCGGGACTGATGACTTTACCATCCATGTTTTTATAGACAATATTCAGTTTTAAATTATTAGAGGCTGACGTTTGATCTCCTGTCACTGGTGTACCTGTCAATATCAAACGGGCATAAATTTGACTTTTCCCTTTGTTTTGGATGTTCACTTTGCCTGATTTTTTACCATCTACTGTTAACGTTTTGCTTGCGATAGGCATGTCGGTGCTGGCAGCGATAGTTTTACCGCCATTTAATTTGTAGCTAAAATTAATGCCTCCTTCAGGTTTGTCCAGTTCAATGAATTTAGCAGCAGCGATTAAACTGTAAGCAGTGGTTTGTGTACTCATCCAGTAGTTATCCCTACTCAATGACGCTGAAATTTTCTTCATCAAACCAAAACCTTTTACTTTGTCCCCCATCAGGCACAATGTCTCCAAAATCATGGCTTCATCTCTACTGTTTGAGCCAAAAGTATTGGATAGTTCTGTGTATGGTTTTATGTCGGTATTGATACCACTTACCAATGCTTTTGCAGCCTCAGGCTGACCTGCCAGTACGTAAGCTGCTGCCAGTCTCCACTTGGCTTGTTTGTTTAAAGTGGCTTTTTCTCTGAGCCTATTCATCGCGCCTTTTTCAGGGGAATCTGCCAATGCCAAACCATAAAGTCTATATGCCTGATTCAAATCATCATTGTAATAATCCGCATCTTTTCGCCAGTTTCTGGCAGTTTTGTGCTGAGATTTTTTCCACCTTTTAAGCATGTCATCGGGCACGTTATAACCTTTGTTTTTTGCTTCTACTAGGAAATGACCTGCATAACTCGTGCCCCAGTGATGGAAGTCACGGCCACCTGGCCAGTAGCTAAAACTGCCATCACTATTTTGAAATGACTTCAGTTTTGTGATGCCTGCTTCTACATTTCGTTGTATTCTTTTCTTTGCAGTCTCATTTAAATCCATCACATCTGAAAGAAACAATTGTGGAAATACAGATGAAACTGTCTGCTCCACACAACCGTGAGGGTATTGAATCAGGTAGCGCAAGCGCTTCTCCATATTGATAGGCGGAATGGTATACACCTCAAGTACGCCAGTATTGGTGCCTGTCATCCCAACATTGGTAAAGTCAGCATTCCAAGATTTTCCTGCAGGAATCAGATGTTCTATTACCTTGGTGATTGGTGGATTGGGATTTCTGATCGTAATGTCAAAATCGTATGTTGCAGTTTTACTGCCCGACTTTGCCACAATTTTTACATTGCCGGTTCCTATTTGCTCCCCTACTTTTAAATTAAAATCAACAAGCTTATCAGTGGGTGATGCAAAGGATAAATTTTGTTTGCTATTCCCTGTGAGGGTCAAAAGATTGCTAGTTTCTACATTAACATTTACATTTTTGATTTTAGTACTGTTTACAAAAACATTAGCAGGAAGCCTTACACTTTCTCCTGGCCCTAGTACCCTTGGCAATGTACCCAATACCATCAGTGCCTGTCGGACGGGAGTAGCTTTTTCGGTACTGCCATAAGCACCATCTTTGGCAGCCACCACCATTGTTTTTACTGAGCCAATGTATTGCGGCATGGTGAAGGTATGCGTAGCAGTTTTTCCTTTTTCTAAGAAGAAAGGGCCTAAAAATTTAACCACCGGTTTAAATCTATTCGTTTTTGTGGTTTCTTCTTTTCCACCTTCTTCATCACCACCAATTGCTAAGAGTCGCTCTAATTTTCCGCCATAGGCACCGATAACGTCTTCATAAATATCCCATGTTTTCACACCCAGTGCTTCTTTTCCATAGAATGAATCCCACGGGTTAGGTGCGGTAAATTTTGTCAAATCTAATAATCCTTCATCTACCACGGCAACCGTATAAGCCATTGCTTTTCCATTGGCTTCTGAGATTTTTATGGTTACTTTTTGCTCAGGTTCTAATACTTCAGGCATGGATAACACTGGGCTAAGGTGTGTACCTGGGTCATTTACTTCAATCGCAGTAATACCATATAACCGTATCGGTAAATCATTGGCAGTTTGTGAGTGCGGTTGTAATAGCGATACATTCACATAAATATTTGGCGCCATTTCTTTGGTTACAGTAAATTGAAAGGGTGTTTCTCCTTGTTGGGTTTCTACCCAGAATTTTTTGAGAATAGTACTCCCGTTTTCTATGCTCACCAACGCCCTGCCTTTTCCACTACTAGGAATGCTGATTTTTACATCTTCCCCTACTGCATATTTATCTTTTTCTGCGGCAAAGGATAACATACTCGCACCTCCTGGAGATTCTCTTTGTCCTTTTCCTGCCCAACCTGGCCAGTCAAGGTAAATAATTTTTCCCGAACTATGTCCTGAAATAGGATCAGTTACCCTTACAAAATACCTTCCCCATTCAGGATATTTAATTTTAAATTTCCAAGTACCTCTTCCGTTTTTAGTATTGATGACATCATCGAAAATCATGTCATTTTCTGTGCGACCAATATAGTTTGAAATGTTATCACTAGAATTGTCCCACCACCATCGCCATTCTAGTTTGTACAATTGTACGCTCACGTTTGACCGCGAAATAGGATTACCGTTTTGGTCTACTGTTGCAATATTAACAACGTGAGTAGTGTCGGTCAAGAGCATGCCTCGCGCACGGTCACCTTTCGGGGTTCTCACTCCTATAAATGATTGGTAAGGATAGTACGGAATGCTAAACCTATCGATACTATAACCACCACCTTCTTCAAATACTTTCCCCTTAAAGTGCGCGGTTAACGCACCAGGCGCAGGGCTGTTTACACTTAAATCTGCATCAATGGTAGCGTTGCCATCGTCATCTACAAACCCTTCAAATATTGTTTGACTTTGTGCGTAGAAATCCCTGGAAGGGTCATCAAATGTGTATTCTGCATATTTAGGAAATGTGGTGGTGGTTGGCACAAGCGTTACATCAAATTCTGCCCTGAGATTTCTAGCAGGCGCGCCGTGCAACCACTTTACATTCAGTTTTCCTTGGATGTCTCCTTCTCCAGCCATGATTCTTTCTTTCCCAAAATCAAGATTGATTTTTAATCGATTTGGTTTGATTGTTTCTATTTTCAATGGGTGAACGAATGTAGCACCTCCCACTTTGATAACAGCACTCCAGTTACCAGTGATGGCTTCTTCTTCGGTACTTGTAGCAAAATGATACATGCCATGCACCGCAGTTGATTTAATTTTTTTGTCAATTACCTGTCCTTGTGGGTTAATTAATTCAAAGGATACCGGGTGATTTTTTGGGAGTGTTTCGTTTTTATCTTCCAACACAAAAGTCAAAAATATAGGATCTCCTGGTCTCCATACGCCTCTTTCTCCATATATAAATCCCTTGATTCCTTTTTGGATATGGCTACCCGACACATCAAAATTGCTGAGTGAAAGTGAAGAACCATCATCAACTTTTAGATAGCCTCTTTCGTCGCCTCGTTTGGCAATCACTAAGAAGGGTTTCCTCCTTTTGGTTTCTATGAGTCCAAAGCCATCTTTATCGGTGACGGCTGTACCTATAATATCTTGCTGATAGTCCAATACTTCAACCGTAACATTTGAAATTGGCGCAGTGGTTCTCAAATCTGTAATGGCAACAGTTACTTGTCCGTCGTTGCCTCTTTTGGCAATGATTCCCAAATCAGAGGCTAGAATGTTTTGTTTTACATTTCTATTGCCATAGCTATAATATGAATCGTCACATGGGTTGTCCCTTTCCTGCCACCTATAATTATCATTATAATAGTAGTCTTCATAACTATCCCAGCTACTTGATTCTGCGTTTGCTTCATCCCAGTTTTCATCATCAACACTTGATAGTTCTTCCTCGTCATCACCAGCACTACCGTCCTGACAGTCATAGATTGAGAATGATTTTTGAAGGTTTAATTGAACTTGGTAAATAGCACCAGGCTCCGTTTTAATTAATGTGCTTAAATCAAGTGTAAATCTATTCCATTTGCCAAGGTCTGCGACACCCATTTTGTCCAATCTCAATGTTTTTACGGCAACAGGTTTCCCCACTCTTTTTAGCTCTTGCTCGCCGTAAAGCGTATTTACTTGTAAAAACTGTGCGACATTCTTTTCATAAATTCGTATGATTTTCACTTTTACGGCTTTCAGATTTACCGCTTCAAAAGGCATCACCATACCATCGGTACTTGGTAAAATAACGCCTTTCCCTGTGAACCTCACTGCAGGTTTTATTTGTTCGAAAGTGGCTGAAATAGTCGTGTCTTTCTTCATTTTGAACTTGAGGATATTTCTAATGCCAGAATAGATACTTACTTTCTTTTCACCAGACTGCCGTACGGTAGGATAAACTCTAATTTCATTTTCATCAATCAGAAACCTTGTACCTGCTAGATTTTCGATGTCAATCAAACCCCTTAAATTTTGTTTTTGTTGCAAAGGGTCTGAGAATTGAAGGCTCAGGTACTGCTCGGGGCTTTGCACCACAAGCGAATTGGTCAATTTGAAATCACCTAAGGCAGGGATTTCAATTTCTTTTTCGCCTTCATTCTCCATATCTGCATTGCTACCATTCCACGCTAAAGCGACTTTACCGGCATGCTTAGATCGCACAATATTTTCTACCACAAATTCATGACTTGTTTTGTTAGTAGCATGCGCCCAGGTTATTTTGAGCGCTTTGCTAGATTGGGTGGCACTTAGTATTTTTTCAACTTCTTCTGCTGTCGCGATGTCGGCTGTGGTTAATGTGCCAAGTAGCTTTTGCTTTTTTAGATTGGTGATGTCATAATATTTTAAACCAGCAATATCAATTTCAAAATTCTGAGTAATGGTTTGAAAAGAAAATTCAAATAAATCAAAGTTATCAGGGACATCCATTACTTCGTTTAGTTTGAATTTTACTTGATAGGTAGTTCCTGACTTTAATAAGTTGTCAGGTTGAAATTCTATGGTTTTAGCATCTACCCACATTGCTTTTCCTTTGAGACTTGGTTCAAACTGAAATAGATTTTCATCAATTTCTTTTCCTACTAGTGTAGAGTCTTGAATTTCTTGTGCCAAACGTATGCGGATGGTTGTTTCTTTAGAAACAATACCACCAGTATAGGCAGCAATATATTCGCCAAATGCGGGATTAGCAGGTTGATTGGCTGACATAGCAGCATCAGATTTTGTAAAAAAGAAAATGCCAGCAGCAATGGCAAGTAGTATGCCGACGGTGATTAATACATTTTTGCTGTTGAAAGGCGTGCTTTTGTTTGTTTCAGTAGTCATAGATGATGAATTTTATTCTATTGTAAATCTAAAGTAATATTGTCAAAATATTTTCACCATGTATGTGTATTGTAATAAATGGCTGAAAGTGGGTAGTTAGCATTGATTTCAGACAATTATTGTTATTTTTTGGTGGTATGTTTTTGTTAAAATAGGCTATTTTTTATACTTAATAATTTACTGCCTATATCTTTTTAACAAAGATAATACACATTAAGCATTGAAGTTAATACTAATTTATATTCGCTAGTAATGGTTATATATTTGTAAGCTAATAATAAATAAGAGTGCTAAGTACCGCTATATTTAGCGCGCTGTTCTTATTTCTTAAGTGGTAATCGCCCTTCAATTTTAGCATTCCTTCTTGCAATTATTACCAGACCCTTTTTTTTACTTGGTAAGTGGGTTAATTAAGCAGTAGGCACAAAAAGCGAGCGTCAGCGGATTTCAGCTGTCATAGGTGATGAATTTTATGTGATTATAAATCTAAAGTTAACATTACCAAAATATTTTCACCATGTATGTGACCTGTCCTGAAAATGGGTAGAAATTATTATTTAGAATGATTCTAAATAACAAATTTTTTTGTATGTTTGTGGTATGAAAAAATATTATGAAAAATGAAAGGAGGTGTTTAAAATGGCAAGAGATAAAAAAGGACGAAAGTTCAATAGAATTCCGGCTTATACTAAAATAGTTGGAGGTAAACCTATTCGTGTGAAATCCCACTTGAGAAGCAATAGAAAAGATAGTAGAGGAAAAAAGTGATGAGGATTGGAGTTAATTAAACCCATCTATATGCTTAGTTTCTATAGATGGGTTTATGTTAGGTAATTGTTAAAAAGTAAACATACATTAAAATGCTTTGTCACGTCGAGCAGCGCGAGAGGTCTACTGCGTGCAGCATATGATGGTTGTAACACGGCATTACCTTCGGATTTATTCCGAGGTCTCCGTCATGAAGTTAAGCATTCAAGAGCGCTTCGCTTTCTTAAGTGGGAATCTCTCCATCAACTTTGGTATTCCTTTTTGCAATTATTACCTTCCCCTTTTATATTGGTGAGTGAGTAATTAATTAAGCAGTAGGTACAAACTTTTCCATTGTTGTACATTAAGGGATATTTTTGTTCGCCACCAATTTCAACCCCACAACAGTGAGAAAAATTCCAAGGGAAATAAAACACAGCGGAATACCTGTCTCATTTTTAGGACATTCCACCTTTCCTAGAATTTGTAATACAGTACCTGCAAGCGCAAGTAGCAACGGTATGCTTGAAAAAATAAAAAAGAGGTGACTGTACCTCAAATAATGAGTAATAAGCGCTCCTGAAACACTAAAGAGAATAATATAGCATGCAGGGATGTTAATTAATAGGGGACAAATCTCACTGGTCGTAGCATGCAGGTAGCTCAACTTAGCCACCGCTGATAAAACCCATAACAAAAGCAGATAAATACTTATTCTAAAGACCTTTTTCTTCATCAAAAGAGGATTCTAAATTTGTTCCTGCCACTAAAGTTGTATTGGCAGGGATGTTTTGGAACACCTCTTTTACGCCGTTGAGATAGGTGATTGTTACTTGCTCCACTGTATCTTGTTGGACGCCAAAAGTTAGGACATTGGTATTATCACTGCCTAGTCCTTCGCCCAGGACATAGACATCGGTCAGGGTCAAGGGAGTTATTTTAACTTGAGCAATAGCACCTATATATTTTGATTGTTCTGGAAATCTTACCTTCATGTATTTGGCAGTACCACCATCGCTGAGGAATATGCGCAACGGTCCATCAAGATTGGAATATACAATATCGGGATAACCATCTTGGTTGAAATCACTTGTTAATGGGGTAATAGCATAGTTTTTGTTGACAGTATTGGCTTGCTCTTCCACTGCAGCGAAAGTGCCATCATTTCGCTGAACCAACAATCGACAGGGAAGTTTAAAGAGTTTGTTACCAGGAAAGGCGATGTAATTTTCTGCTACCGCAAGGTCTTGCTTTCCATCCAGGTTAAAATCTTCGAATACTGCGCCCCAGGAAAATTCAAAGTCTGCAATTTTAGTATTTTTTGCTTCATCTTTGAAGTCCATATTTCCTTGATTTTCAAATAGTAGCCAGTCCGTTACCAATTCTTGCTGATCGGTCAAATCTCCTTTCACCATAAATTCTGGGACGGTGCTGCCAGTATTGCTAAAGAAAAGGTCAATTTTTGAATCATTGTTATAATCTCCCACTGCAATGCCCATTGGATAACTGTATTTTCCTGACAACGGAGTTTTTACAGATACAAATTTTTTCCCATTCAGGTTTTTGTAAATGGTGGGAACACCAGTGTCATATGCTACGGCAATATCTAACCAACCATCACTATCAAAATCGACCATTACTGCTTGGAATGTGTTGTGAACAAATTTTAGATTCATTGCTTCAGTTACATCCGTAAATTTCAAATCGCCATCATTTCTTAGTAACATGCTGGTAGCGCCATAATCCAAACGATTGAAAATAGTTTGCCCTTCCATTTTCTCTACCTTCAGATAGGTACACAAAAATATATCTGCATCGCCATCCATGTCATAGTCTCCAAGTGTGAAAGAAATTGGATTAGATTTTTCGTTTGGCGTAATATCCAGGCGAATGGCAGTAAATACTCCGTCATCATTTCGCAGGAAAAATACGCCCTCGGTTCTAGCCAACAGTAAGTCGGTATCTCCATCTTCATCCAAATCAAATGAAGCGACACCCAAAGTACTGGATTTTTCGGTAGATTGGTTTTTTAGAGTGGTTGAAATATCTATAAAGCCATTTTTTGAGTATTTAAAAAGCCCATCTTTTTGGTTCGTGCCACCACCTACAAAAATTTCATCCACACCATCATTGTCAATATCGATGATGCAACTAGCCATGACAGGTAAATCGGTTTGGTCATTAAAGATATGCTTAAAATTGATTGTTGCCTCTGTGAAAGTAGGGATGTTACTTTCTGGAACGGTATAATCACAGGCTACAACATAGGGATCTTTGGTGTCTTCATAGCTTTTATACAACAGAAATGTGATAATCGCTAGGATAAGTACAAGACTACTGATGATTATTTTTTTCATGATTTGTTTGTTAGTAGTGCCAGTACAGAAGCAGAAAACATGAATAGGTGCGCTTCATTCATGGCAGTAGGTGATAAATAATTTCCGATGGATGGTACAAAGAAGAAAAGAAAAAATACAATTGCCAACATTAATATTGGATTGAAAAAGGCGACCCATTTTGGATAAGGTGTTTTGTATTTTAATATGATATATACATACAAAATGGATACTATTAAAATAGTAACTCTTAAGATACTCACAAGGTTTTCTAATAATAGATTGTAACTCTCAGCTATTTCAAGCCACATTTTAGGATTTTCCGGTGCTATGATATGGTATAAATGGCCTAGAAACGCCCGACTGCTTACCCAAATTCCGCCGTATATAAAAGAGAGTATGCCAAAGATAAAAAGGGCTAATGCTAGTCGAGGAGCAGCATTTTTTAATACGCGGTAAATGTGATAATATCCTACATAATATAGCGGAATACCAATAATAATAAAGCAATGTCCAACGGTCATCCTGTCAGGGGCAACGTAACCAAAATAACCGAAAGGCAAGCCTGACTCGTAGCCGACAGAAGAATAGTGAACAAGAAACTCACCAAAACCAACCAGTAGTGCAGCTATGATGCCAACAATACCAAATTTGATTTCTGTTTTGTTATTCATTTGTGCAAATGTATAGCTTTCTAAGAATTAAAACGCTTCATTATATTGATATGTATTGATTTGTCTTTTGTGGGACAAAGAAGCGGTTGACGCCTCTCGCACCTGTTGTGAGGTCTCCTGCATAATACTCCTAACTCAAGAGCGCTTTGCTTTCTTGAGGAAGGGGATGCCGAAACAGGTTCGGCAATGGATGGTTACTTATACATCTTATCAATCTCCTTCTTAAATATCCCAGCCAATTCACCCCGTTTGATTTTGTAAGTGCTAGTGATGCCACCTGTTTCGGTAGTCCATTCTTTGTGGCAAAGGGTGAAATTCCTTACTCTTTTGTAGTTGGGTAAAGTTTCATTGCGTTGGTCAATTTCATTTTTGAGCAATGCAGCGACCTTGATGTTGTGCACCATAAACTGAGGCGAAGTCCAATGAATGTTTTCTCGTGCACACCATTTTTCCAGTAGCGAAAAATATGGAACGATTAGCGCGGTAATATAAGGGCGTTGAAAACCGATGATCAGGCTTTGTTGTATAAATTCTGACGCATTAAAATGGTCTTGCAACGGTTCGGGGGCTATGTATTTCCCTGAAGAGGTTTTGAAAATTTCTTTTTTACGTCCAGTGATTTTTAAAAACTTTTCATTGACAAATCTTCCAACATCTCCTGTTCTAAACCACCCATCTTGCGTAAAAACTTCTTGGGTTTGTTCGGGTCTTTTGAAGTAGCTTTTCATCACGTTTGCTCCTTTGACCAAAATCTCTCCCTCGTTGTCTTCATCAATGGGCGTATCTATTTTTACTTGTATATTTTCAAGCGGAATGCCCACCGTCCCGAATTTATTAGTGGTATTATCATACCTGTTAAGGGATATTAACGGAGAAGTTTCAGTCATGCCATAACCCTCTCTGATTTTAATGCCGGAGGCAGAAAATAACCTGCCAATTTCAGGACGTAGCGTAGCAGCACCAACTGCCATATACCTTAATTTTCCGCCCATGCCTTTTTTCCAGTGATTGAGTACCAAAAATTTGGCAAGAAATAATTTTATGGCATACAGCGGATTGTAACTGTCAGATTCTTTGAATTTTTTACCTACCGACATGGCCCATTTTATCAACCACTTTTTGATGGCGGATTTTTCTAGCCGTTGTTCTTGCAGGAAATCATACATTTTTTCCAAAATCCTAGGGACGGCGGTACAAAAAACAGGTTGCACTGTCTTGAAATCATGCGTAAAACTTTCTCTGTTTTGACTAAAATACAATTCCACGCCTAGGGTGAGGTAGGCATAGCATGCAGTACGTTCGAAGATGTGACTAAAGGGCAAAAAACTCAGTACCCGTTCACCGTTTTTTAAGGGTAAAAGGTTAAGCAATGCTTTGATATTACTCATCACATTGGCATGCGAAAGCATGACACCTTTGGGTGTGCCAGAAGTGCCGGAGGTGTACATGATGGTGAATATGTCCTCTTGGTCAATGGTTTGCTTAATTTTTTCTATTGCCTCAAGGCTTGCTGCGCTTATTTTTTTAACGGTGCATGCTTGAAAATATCCTGGTGTTTTTGCTTCTAAATGAAAGACGTGTTTCAGAGAATCTAGCTTTTCTAAAAGTGGGGAAACTTTGTAATAAATCCCTGAATCAGCAGTGATACACGCTTTTGCTTCTGTTTCATTTAATATGAATTCAACTTCACTAATACTTGCTGTAGGATGCATGGGCACAACAATGACTCCTACTTGCTGACAAGCAAAATCCACCATCATCCACTCAGGTCGACTTATCTTTGGATTAAAGGATATACTGTCTCTTTTTTCAAACCCATTCTCTAATAGCCAAGCTGAGATAGTATTTACTTTATTTTGTACGTCCTTGATGCCATAGCCCGACCATTTTCCATTGACAAAATTATTGAGTGTTTTTTTGTCAGCATAGTTTGCTAGCCTATAATCAATGATATCAAATACTCGTGTAAATTCAGCCATCATTCCTGTGTGATTTTGGTGTCTGCATTTATATCGAGTATGTCATAAAGTATTTCGAAAAATTCTTCAAATTCTGGGAGGTTGTTGTGCTTACCCCCTTCTATTTTATAAAGTTGTATTTGTGGGTATAGTGCTTGCAATTTCTCACTCTGACTGAATGGAATCAAGCGATCCTTGCTGCCATGTATAATGTGAATCGGATGCTTAAAATCTTTCAGAAACAAGTCGGTACGGATTGGATATCGCATCAGCATCTTCAGCGGAATGAAAAAGGCATGTCGTTTAACATTGTGATAAAAACTATAATATGGGGAGTCTAAAATCAGCATGTTTGGGTTATTCCAGGAGGCAATTCTAGCAGCAATGCCACTGCCAAATGAGCGTCCAAAAACAGTAATTTTTTCCTCGTCATATCTTTCTTTGATCCACTTGTATAGAAATTGTGCATCATTGAATAACGTCTTTTCAGTACGTTTACCTTTACTTTTTCCAAACCCTCGATAATCTAGCATGATAAAATCATAGCCGTTGCTTAAAAAGTCCTTTGCAAATTTTCCCCAGCCCTTCACGCTTCTTGAGTTTCCTTTGAGGTAATAGATGACACCGCGTGAGTTGGGTACTTTGAAATACACTACATTGAGATGTCCACCATCCTCCATTTTAAAGTCAAGTTCTTCGAAAGGAAACTCATATTTAAACTTAAAAGAGGAGGGGAGCACTTCAGGGCGAAAAAAGAAAAAATGCTGAAAAAAGTAAAAAAATAGACAGAAGCCTATGTAGAGTACAGCAATAATTATTAGAATATTTGTCACCAGAATGATTAGTAATTTTTATCCAAGATAAATAAAAAAAGGTTGTATCACAAACATGATTTTTTCAAAGTGTTTAAACCCATTGGATAATCTGCTACAAAATTAAAAATTGAATTTACTCCAGTGCTACTTTTAATTTTCTCTGATAATCTTCAAATTTTCGCAGGTTGCGATGTCTGCCTTTTTCTATGATAAAAAAATCATCTCCATCTTTTAAAAGCGGCTTTAACCTGAGTGCGGATGATAGCGGAACAATGCGGTCTTTGGTTCCTTGAAAAATTACTATTTTACATTTAACCTGTGGGATATGCGCTTTATTTGGGAAGCTGTATTTGAACTTGTAGGTGAATTTAGCAGGTTTAATTGCATCTGCCACTGCACCTGTTACATCATCAAATGGCGTTTCAAGTATCAATAAATCAGGCGTATTTTTAATGGCTAAATTAGAAGCAACGGCAGTACCAAGAGAGCGACCATAAAAGTATAATTTATCAAATTTGAGATTGGCATTCGCCCATTTTAATGTGGCGAAACCGTCTTTATAGAGTCCTTCTTCACTTGCTTTGCCAGTACTTTTTCCATAACCACGGTAGTCAATCATCAGCACGTCATAACCATTTGAAGTAAAATCAACGGCATACTGTCCCCATCTGGTCATATTATCAGCATTGCCGTGAAAGTAAAGCACTAAACCTTTTGATGGTTCTGATGTGCTAAAGAGTAAGGCATTGAGTGTTACGCCATCTTCTGTTTTAATGAAGTGCTCTTCAAATGGTTGGTCAAATTGATAAACGTAGCCTTGTTTCAGTCCGTCGGGCTGAAACATAATGAAACTTTGAAACAAGTAAATGCCAAATCCTACGACCATGTATAAAAGTATTAGTCCCCCAAAAATCCAAATAATCTTTTTCACACAAATGAATTGATAACTGCTACAAAACTAGGGATTAGTTTAGATACTTATGAAGTAAGCTGCAAATTTAAAGGAAAAGGTGCTTATATCGAAATTGAAATATTTTATTTACCGCCCCTTTTTAGTATTTTAGATTCTAGTTTGAAAAAATACACATGGAAAATTCAGTACTCAATACAGTTGTTCTTCCTATTTCACTAATTATTATCATGTTGGGAATGGGGCTTTCTCTTATGCTTGATGATTTTAGAAGGTTAGGAAAGAGCCCTAAGCCTATTATTATTGGCTTAATAAGTCAGTTGATTTTGTTACCACTGATTGGTTTTTTATTAACTCATGTGTTTGACCTAACACCTGAATTTGCGGTAGGTCTCATGATATTGGCTGCCTGTCCGGGTGGTGTAACGAGTAATTTGATTACGCATGTTGCCAAAGGTGATATTGCCTTGTCGGTTTCCTTGACAGCGATTGCTAGTTTTCTTACCGTGTTTTCTATTCCGCTGATTATTAATTTTTCCATGGATTATTTTCTTGCCGAAAGTGCTCAAATAGAACTACCCTTATTAAAAACAATTATTCAAATAATGGTGCTTACGGTTATCCCAATTTCTATTGGCATGCTAGTGAGGCATAAGAAACCTTCATTTTCCAATAGGATGGAAAAAGGGATGAAGATAGCGTCATCGGTGCTCTTTGCTTTGGTATTGATATCGATTATTGCCACTAATGTACAAACGATAAAGACATACTTGCCCATGTTGGGAGTGGTAACACTCTCACTGAATGTGCTCACCATGTTAGTGGGTTTTTATCTAGGAAAAATAGGAAGCCTCAACTTGGCACAGCGTATATCAATCATGATAGAAAGCGGCATTCAAAATGGCACATTGGCGATTGTGGTGGCATCGAGTATTTTGCTGAAACCTGATTTTGCGCTTCCTGCGGCTATTTATTCCATATTTATGTTTATTTCAGGTGGGGTAATTATGTACGTGTTTGGAAGGAGAAAAGAAGTGATGGAGAACTAGCTGCAAGGAGCGGAAAGTTTTGCGCTAGTGTCGCTATTATTTTGCGTTGATGATTTACACTTTGCGTACCTAGTGTTTTTCCTTTGTGTGCTTTGCGGTTAAAATGGATTTACTTTCCACTTTCAGTATCGTCATCGAAAGAAAAAAATCAAAAATAGTTGTACCTACAAGTCTCCTTTATCTTAAATCTTACAGTCTTAGATCGCTTTTCTTTTTTCGTTCCTTCTTAATCGCCATCGAAAGAAAAAACACAAATCCTCCTACCACGATGCTGAGAATAATTGTCATGCCAAGAATTGCTGAGGTGCTCATAATTTTGGGTTTGTAAATTTTTTGTATAAATATTTGTTAGTGAGAAAACCTATTAATAATACTGCTCCCCACTGTGTAATAATACTTGCATTGCTGTAGACATCAAATAAATTCCAATTACCCTCTTTGTCAAACCATGGATTGGCGCTATACCCTTGCGACATCCACCAA
>CAYRIF010000062.1:0-15121 GCA_964424205.1 uncultured Roseivirgaceae bacterium
TCTGAAAAACACTCAACACTCGTACCACTTTGACATGAACAAAGATATAGTTTCAGGCATTGATGCTTATGTAACGGAAAATAGTATAAATCTATTAGTATTAATGCCACACAAACGAAACCTAATAGAGAAAATATATACAAAAAATATCACCAAAAAACTGGCATTTCACATAAAAACACCATTCATGACCTTAAACATCTAAGACAATGGAAAACATGCATATTAACAATATTCTCGCCCCCGTAGATTTTTCAGACTGCTCTGATAACGCACTAAAGATTGCGATTGATTTAACCAAACTGACAGGTGGCAACCTGGTAATACTTCATGGATTTACTATTCCAATTGGGTTGGTCAGTGAGTATTACATACCAGATGAGTCATCCTTCAAGAACTATGAAAATATTGCCAGAGAACAATTGGCAGCTTTACCAGATAGGTTTCCTGTATTAAATGAAATAGCAGTGACCTACAAATTTGTACTATCTCTACCGCTTGATGCTGTGCTCTCAACAATTGAAGCGGAGTCAATTGATATGATAGTCATGGGAACGAAAGGAGCAGGAAATATTGTAGATAACCTATTGGGCAGCACCACCTCAACCCTCATCAGTAAAACCAAAACACCTGTTCTTGTTGTTCCCAAATATTTTAATTCTTTAGCTATTAAAAAAATTGCACTTGCTGTAGATTTTAATCAATCCAATGATTATAAGAAACTGATGATTCTAAAGGAAATTGCCGCCTTACTGCAATCTGAAATAAATATTTTGAATGTCAGTAGAGATGATTCCTCTAAAAGAGGATTACAGGTAGGAGAAGAAGCCCTAGAACTGCACAATATTTTCAAAGGTTTGGAACACGAATACTTCTTTATTGACGACGAAAATATCACAAGAGGTATCAGTGAATTCATTATTACCAATGATATTGACCTGATAACATTGCTACCAAAAAATCATACATTTATTGAGCGTCTATTAAAAAAGAGCGTCACCAAGGGATTAGCACTGCATACCAAAATTCCTTTACTAGCAATACATGAATGAAAGGTAGAATTTCAAAATCATACTCCTTAGGAGATAATTAACTTGTCAAGATATCGCTCCGCCTTCATTTCTAGTGTCACAAGTTCCCCTTTATAAAACACACTATTAATTACCCAAGGAATCGGCATTTTATGTCCATCAACCTTAGTATTTATATGATTGATGGTTAACGGAATATTTTTATCTTCCGTATACATTCTTAATAATTTATTGGTATAATACTCAGTGAATGGACAAGTATTAGAATAATACGCTGTAATCCCGTTTTTATCAGGACACGTGCCAGATTTCGCGGTTTTCTTGATTTTAGGATATAATGCCTTTGGATTTGTTTTGAGTCCCCATAGTTTAAAAAACGGGGCTGCCTCATCAATAATCTCAAAACCATGATGTTTTAAAAATTTTGGGTCTGTCATAAACGGACGTTTCCTATCACTAGAAATAGCAACAATTCCATCCATTTCTTTCGCATCATCAATGCACTGTTGTAAAAGTCGCTTACCATTCCCTTGTCCCTTAAATTGACCTGCCACCCAAAAACAATTGATAACCATGAAATTCATTCCTTCCAGTGGTAGCCAAGAACTTTCGATAGGCACGTATTCAATAAATACTTTCCCCCTTACATTTAATTTTTTAAATGTATAACCATTCTTAAATTCAGTTTTTAACCAGTCCTTTTTCTTTTGATATCCATCCACACCCTTCTTATCACTAATTGCACAGCAAATATGCTCCGCTTGGATATTTCTATCTGTTAGCTTTATTACCTCCATAAATCACCACCTTTTTTTAGCGATAAACGATTAGGATATATTAATAATCTTTGCCTTATTGCTTACCGCTCCTTTTTTCAATGGCAATTTAATATACAGAATAGCATTTTCATACTCAACGGTTATTTTTTTCTGATTGATATCAGAATCTAATCGAAATATTTTCTTTCTAGGGGTGATTTTACCTCTCCTATCATTAGCATTTTCCCCTTTTTCAGCAAAGACAGTTAAGCTATCATCTGTTACGCTTACATCAATTTCCTCCTTGGAAAATCCTGGCAGTGAAACTTCAATACAATAATAACTTTTATTCTCGCTGACTTTTACCTCAGGTGGAACGAGCCACCTGTCCTCTAGCGCACTTCTACCCATAAAGCGACCAGGCTCAACTAAACTTGTATAATGATCTCCGATTCTATGAAATATTGAATTTCTCATGACTTTATCTTTTTCCTTTAAGGTATAAAAGATTAAAGCATATAACTATGACGCTGATCAGTGCACCAAGTGATTAATATCAATGAAAGGGAAATGTGCGCACGAGAGGAGTCGAACCTCCACGCCCTAAAAACGGGCACCAGGCCCTCAACCTGGCGTGTCTACCAATTCCACCACGTGCGCATAAATAAGTAGGCGGCAAAAATATGAACTATTTTCATCTAAAACAACTAAAGCATGAAGGACAAGTATAACAATCAAGTATTTTGTTGCAAATCCAATTTAGCAAACAAGCAGAATAGTCTGCGCAAATAGAAAAACAAATTAGGGTAAAAAGCACCGTGGCATAGCGATAATATATACCTTTTATTTACTTTTGCCCTAGGTTATTATAAAATAGACATAAACAACATATATAATGATTATAGGCGTACCCAAAGAAATTAAAAACAACGAAAATAGAGTAGCCCTGACTCCTTCAGGAGCAAAGGAATTGGTAAAGCAAGGACATCAGGTATTTGTTCAATCCACTGCAGGAATGGGAAGTGGTTTTACCGATCAAGAATATATACTCGCAGAGGCAAAAATACTTCCGACTATTGAAGAAACCTACGCTATAGCAGAGATGATAATGAAAGTGAAAGAGCCTATACAATCGGAGTATGCGCTTATCAAAGAAGATCAACTCGTATTTACTTACTTTCACTTTGCGTCTTACAAACCATTGACCGATGCCATGATCAAAAGCAAATCAATTTGCTTGGCATATGAAACTGTAGAAAAATCTGATCGCAGTCTTCCGTTGTTGGTTCCTATGTCAGAGGTGGCAGGAAGAATGGCGGTACAAGAAGGTGCTAAATACTTGGAAAAACCATCTGGGGGAAGAGGAATATTATTGGGAGGTGTCCCAGGAGTGCGACCTGCTAAGGTATTAATTTTGGGTGGTGGCATCGTAGGAACAGAAGCTGCAAAGATGGCCGCTGGGCTAGGTGCCAATGTTATTATCATGGACATCAGCTTACCTAGAATGCGATACTTAGAAGATGTGATGCCTGCCAATGTGAACACCTTTATGTCTTCCGAATTCAATATCAGAGCCATGCTACCAAGTGTAGATCTTGTCGTTGGCGCCGTATTAATTCCCGGAGCTAAAGCACCTCACCTCATTACTAGAGAAATGCTAAAATTAATGCGCCCGGGAACAGTGCTGGTGGATGTTGCGGTTGACCAAGGCGGCTGTATAGAAACCTGCCAACCCACAACTCATGAAGACCCAACATTTGTAATTGATAATATATTACATTATTGCGTTGCCAATATGCCAGGAGCAGTACCCTATACCTCTACTTTGGCATTGACTAATGCTACATTGCCATATGCCATTCAACTTGCCAATAAAGGTTGGAAGAAAGCCTGTAAAGAGAATAATGAACTCAAACTTGGCTTAAACATCATTAATGGAGATGTGGTATATAAAGGAGTTTCTGATGCTTTTGGTTTGGATTATCGTGGAGTAGCAGCGTATTTATAGCGAAAGTAACTCCTCATAATTAGGCATCGTTTTCAGGTAATCAAACGTCTCATTTTCAAAATCAATACGGCAACAGTAATGCTGCATGCCGTTTGTTAGCATGATATAAGGTGCTTTAATGGTTTGATTATACTTGGATACTTGTGCAAAAGTAGCGGCATTTATTTTTATATTATAAGCCTTGCACTCCACCAATGCCAAAGGATTCCCTGAACGGTCATACACTAAAATATCAGAACGCATTGGCAGTTTATTATATTTCAGACCACTTTCTACCTTTATCAGTGATTTAGGAAATAGCTTATAATCGACTAGGTACCTAATAAAATGCTGCCTGACCCATTCTTCAGGCGTAAGAACAATTTTCTTTTTTCGGAAGGCATCAAAAATAAAAGTTTTTCCCTCTTCCTTGGTAATTTTAAAGTTAGAATCAGGTAAATTGAGATCATACATAGTTTCAAAATAACAACATTTAATACTATATTTGCGAAATTTAAAATAAAAGATATGAAGACAAAAAAGGCGATAGTAGATAATTGGCTACCACGATATACAGGGTCAGCATTAGAAGATTTTGGGGAATATATCTTATTGACTAATTTCTTTGGCTATGTGGAAACCTTTGCAGAAAAATTTAGCGTAGAAATTATTGGTAGAGACCGTCCGATGCAAACAGCTACCTCAGAAAATATAACCATCATCAATTTTGGCATGGGAAGCCCCATGGCTGCCACCATCATGGATTTACTTTCGGCAGTTAAACCAAAAGCGGTATTATTTTTAGGGAAATGTGGTGGTTTGAAGAAAAAAACAAAATTAGGTGATCTTATTTTACCGATTGCTGCCATCAGAGGTGAGGGGACAAGTGATGAATACATGCCTGCAGAAATTCCTGCACTGCCTTCATTCCGGTTGCAAAGAGCCGTATCGTCCATGATTAAAAAACATGAAAAAGATTACTGGACTGGCACTGTTTATACGACCAACAGAAGGGTATGGGAACATGACAAGAAGTTTAAAAAATATTTAAGAAAGATAAGAGCCATGGCAATTGACATGGAGACAGCCACCATCTTTACCGTGGGCTTTGTCAATGAAATTCCGCACGGTGCGTTACTACTTGTTTCTGATAATCCGATGATTCCTGAAGGTGTGAAAACCGAGAACAGTGATACAAGTGTCACCAAATCATATGTCGATGATCATATTCAAATAGGAATTGACGCACTCAAGGAATTAATCAACTCAGGAGATTCCGTGAAGCACATGAGGTTCTAGTGCTAGTTTACGCTTTAAAACGTAAAAAGGCTTCCCTGACAATTGACAGGGAAGCCTTTTTTAAATTGAAATTATTTGTGAATTAATTCTCCTCAGTTCTTTTTGGGGTATTATAAAGCACTTTTCTAGCATTTGCTTCTTTTAACTCCTCTTGAACTTCATTGATAATTCCCATTTTTGTTCCTTTGTCAACTTTCAATGACATGGTAATTTTATCTCTTTCTGATTGATCTAATTTGTCTTTTTCTGTCAACACAAATTGGACAATCTCATTGGTATTAATAAAATTATCATTTACCTGAATTTTTGGCTCTGTACCAAATTCTTTTACACTTTTAGGCGTACCTATATAAATGTAACTCACCAAAGATTTCTTTGCTATTTTCTTCAATTGGGTAGCCTGAGGCAAATTCTGTTCCACCATCAAATCGGTTTCTCTAAGTACCGTAGTCACCATAAAAAAGAAAAGTAACATGAAAATAATATCGGGCAATGCTGCCATGGGAATACTAGCTCCCGCTTTCGACTTTTTCTTAAATTTAGACATATTAGCTTCCTTTTATTTTTGAAGGTTGGGCAATCGAAATTTGTTTTGGGAACTGAGCTTTACCATCAGGACCTATCTCTCTTGCTTTATTATAAATCGCTTTTTGATCTGGTTTCGACAAGTCTAGCGCTCTGAAATCATCGGCAGACATGCCCACTTTTTCTCCATACATTTCCATATAGGCAGCCTCTACTTGATCATACACCGTTACAAACATATCATAGCTTGTACCGTTATTAGATTTTATCGAGACAATGGCATCCTTTGGACTATCAGATAAATCTTTATCTCTGCCATTATTTCTCACAAAAGCTTTAACCATATCCTTTAGTTTAAAAGGATTACGTAATATTTCATCCTCCACCAAAAGTTTATCCTGCGAGTTAATTAATATTTTAAAAATATTCCTCTGCTTAAACTTGATGTCTGGTGGCGGCTCATTTGGATCTGGTTTCGGAGGTAATTGAATCAATATCCCCTTATCAGATGCAATGGTCGTCGTTACCAAGAAAAAAATCAACAACAAGAAGGCAATATCTGCCATTGACCCTGCTGGAATTTCACTTGGTTCTCTACTCTTATTTCTCATTACTTAAATGATTTAAATAATCCTGATAATGCGATTCCTAGAACGGCAATAACAGTTAATATATATGTTAAAATAATTAACCCTCCAATCATTTTTTGACCTGAAGAAGTTACCCCATTTTCTACTGACGTCGGAAGTAAATCTCCACTTGACAGTGCATAGCCAACAAAAAACAATACGATTAACCCTAGAATACCCATTCCTGAGCGCATGAGTGCCTTCGGGTTTCCGGCCACATTAATCAATGGCAAAACAACCGCAGCGACCACCGCTACCCCTATCAATAAATAGGTTAAATACAAGAAAATTTCTATAATACCTGTGTCCATTTTTTTAAATGTTTTGTTAAAAAAATTATTTAGATAAGTTGTGCTTGGTCAATACATCTACCAATGAGATTGACGCATCTTCCATGTCATTCACAAGTGAATCCACTTTAGTAACTAAGTAATTATAAAATACTTGTAGGATTACAGCCACAATCAAACCAGCCATGGTCGTTAACAATGCCACTTTAATACCGTGAGCCACTAGAGAAGGAGAAATATCACCTGCTGCTTCAATCGCATCAAATGCTTGAATCATACCAAGCACCGTACCCATGAAACCCAACATAGGCGCCAAAGAGATAAATAATGATACCCATACTAATCCTTTTTCCAAACGTCCCATTTCAACAGAACCATAAGAGATAATTGATTTTTCAACCATTTCTAATCCCTCAGGAGCTCTCATTAATCCTTGTGTAAAAATAGAAGCCACTGGTCCTTTTACACCTGCCGTGTAATCTTTGGCAGCATCTACACCACCAGAAGCCAATGCATCTTCTACACCACCTAATAGTTTATCAGTATTGGTAGTAGCCAAGTTAAGAGAAATTATTCTCTCGATAGCTATCGCTAGTCCTAAAATTAAACAAACAAGTACAATACCCATGAATCCCCAACCTCCGTCAATGAAATACTTCAATACGGTTTGGTGAAATCCTTTTGGTTCCGCATCTGCTTTTGCTTTTGCATCCGCTTCCGCCTGAAGTGCTGCTGCCTCCGCTGCTGCTGCATCCGCTTCTTCTTTGGCAATTCTTTCTTCTTCCGCCGCTTGTTCTGCCGCTGCTACTGAATCTGCTGCTGCTTGTTCTACAGAAACTTCGTCCTGCGCAAAAGCATTTGATGATTGACTAAACGTCATAACACCTGCAAGTAATAATAAGCTAACTAACTTTTTCATAATAATATCAATTTTTAAAAATTATAGGTTACAAATAGTTTCAATTTTATACAATTCAATTTTAACAAATTCAAATTCTATGCGGAGAAGAAGGGATTCGAACCCCCGGTACCCTTGTGGGGCACACTCACTTTCCAAGCGAGCGCCTTCGACCACTCGGCCACCTCTCCTAATTTCACGTACACAATTTTTACGTCAAACAAACAACCATCATTAAATAATCCGTTGAGTATTCCTTCAGTTGTGAAAACAAATAAATTAATAAAAAATGCCTTATGCAAGTTTTCTCTTAATTATTAATGAATTTTTAATCTAACCCATCTCTCCAGATATAGGTATTCTAAGTCTTTTTTTAACTTTTTGAATATTTTTCTCATTACTTAACAAAAACATCATTTTAGTAATCGCTGCTTCAGTGGTGATATCATCACCACTTATTACCCCTATCTTTTCTAATCCCTTACTTGTTTTGTACTGCCCCTGCATCACTTTACCACCCATGCATTGCGACACATTAAAAATGATTATACCGTTCTCTATCGCTGATTTAAGCAGCTTAAGAAACCATTTGTCGGTCATGGTATTTCCTGATCCAAATGTTTCCATCACCACACCCTTCAACCCTTCAATGCCTAGTATACTCTCCACCACACTTTGTGTCATACCAGGAAATATTTTCAATATAGCAACATTGGTATCGCTTATTTTTTTATATTTTAATTTGGCATTGCTTGCCCATTTTTTTAATACGGCATTATTAAACTCTATTTCAATACCTGCCTCCGCAAGTACGGGGTAATTTTCAGACTCAAAGGCATCAAAATTTAAGCTTTCGACCTTCTTTGACCTATTTCCCCTTAAAAGTACGTAGCTAAAATAGATACAAACTTCCGAAACAATAGATTTTCCTTCCACTTTTCTCGAAGCTATGTCAAGCGCTGTAATTAAATTTTCTCTAGCATCAGAGCGGGCAGCTCCGATGGGCAATTGTGCGCCTGTCAATATCACAGGCTTGTTCAATCCCGATAACATAAAACTTAATGCCGAAGCAGTATATGCCATTGTATCAGTACCATGTAAAATCACAAAACCATCATAACTATCATAATTCTCGTCGATGATGTAAGCCAGGTCATTCCAATGACCAAGTGTAATACTAGAAGAATCAATAGGCTTTGGGAAAGAAATTACGGTGATATTTAAATCAAAACCTTTTAGGTAACTTATCCTTTCCATGATATGACTAAAATTAAATGGTACCAACGTGCCAGATTCATCATATACCATGCCTATTGTGCCACCAGTATAGATGAGTAGTATCGAAGCTCTTGGCGTCTTCTTATTACTTGTCTTCAGTCTTACAATTTTATATTTCAATGATTTAGATTATGTATTGTGTAATGGTATAATTCCAAAGTTACTAAAAAGTCACTTGTTCATCGCTACCCAATATTAAAAAGCGTATTGGCATTACTCGTTGTTGCTGTCGCCACGTCACTTACATCCATGTCTTGGTACTCTGCTATTTTATGTGCAATTATTGGAATATAATTTGGCTCATTTCGCTTTCCTCGATGAGGCGCAGGCGTTAAATAAGGCGCATCTGTTTCCAGTACCATATGTTTTAGATCAATTTCCGGAAGGACCTGATCCATACCACCATTTTTAAAAGTAGCCACCCCGCCAATACCTAAATAAAAGCCAACATCGGTTACTCTTTTGGCTTCCGCTACCGAACCTGTAAAGCAATGAAATACGCCCGTCAAATTCTCGTCCTTCAATGCTTCTACCATTTCAATGGTTTCTTCAAATGAATCTCTGCAGTGTATAGCAATAGGAATCTTATGTTGTTTAGCAAATCCTACTTGAATTCTAAATGCTTCTTTTTGTTCTTCCAGCAAAGTTTTATCCCAGTACAAATCTGTTCCAATCTCCCCCACGGCTATGAATTTCCTTTTATTCAGCCATTCTTCAACCATGTACAATTCCTTTTCAAAATCCTTGGTAATAGCACATGGGTGCAATCCCATCATGGCAGTGCAATGTGCTGGATGTTTGGCTTCCAACGCCAGCATATCATCAATCGAAGTATGGTCAATATTCGGCATCAAAATCTTATGCACCCCAGCATCATGGCTTTTTTGTAGTACCGCTTCAATATCTTCTTTGAAGTTTTTTAAATAAATATGTGCGTGTGTATCTATATACATAGGTTTGATTTCCAATTAGTACTTTCTTCCTTTCCAGTCAATTTTTACAGGCAATAAATAAAATAGCATCATCAATAACGTGATGACTACTGCATAAAACTCATACAATAATATAGGCACAAAACTAACCTTTTGATGCACACTTTTAAACAACTTACCATTATATGCAATCCGCAATATAATTTTTGCCAAAAAATATGTGACTGCTAATTTATAGTTAAAAAATAGCAAACCTATCACTATCGGAATGGTCAATGATTGAATCGACAATACAAAAATCAATAACAATGGTAACTGAAAAGTACCTTGCATCCAGCGTTTTCGTTGGTTTAGCAGCGTTGACAATGAGTCTGGTGGTACTGTCGTCGCCAGCACTGCTCCATCTACAATATTTGAAATGGTATAGCCTTGTCGTACCACTTCTTTGGTGAGTTGAAAATCCTCGACAATCGATGGTTTGATATTTTCATAGCCTCCTGTCGCCTCATAAGCAGCTCGTGTCACCATCATGTTGTTTCCAATTGCGGTAACAGGAATTTTCATATCCGACACTACTTTAACCATCCCTAAAGCATTCATCCATTCGATATTTTGGAACTTAACCCACCACCCACTTCCGTTTACAGTCGTCATGCCGGAGACTATCCCATCACTTGCTTTTTGATGTGCCAAAAGTCCTTTTATCCATTGCTGAGAAACCTGAATATCAGCATCAGTAATATAAAAATATTCGCCCTGCGCCACTTTTGCTAAATGTGCCAAGACATTTGCCTTTGCAGCTGCTTTACCCAATTGACTTGTAATATTTAATGTTGAAATATGATTGTGCTTTTCGGCATACTTTGCTAAAATTTCTGCCGTACCATCAGCAGAAGCATCGTTACCAACCAAAATTTCCAGTTTCTCAACTGGGTAATCAAGCTTCAACAAACTATCCAAGCATCTCCCAATATTTTTCTCTTCATTTCTCGCTGCCACCAATATCGAAATTTTTGGAAGTTCACCCACTAGCTTGCCTGCTTTGTTGTTCTTCCAAAATAAAATCAATAAAACATCCGTTAATAAAGATGCGATGCCCAGAAAAATAAGAATATAAAAAAGCCAGTTCATAACGCCTCAAAGGTATAGCCTAATTGAGAGAAATGCGCTAGAAATCTAGGCAATGCATACATCATATTCTCTTTGGCTTTGATGCTATCATGAAATACAATGATGGAACCATTATTTGTTGCTTGGATAGATTCCTCAAGACATTTTTCTTTGTCCAAGTCTCGATCAAAATCACCTGTCAACACGTCCCACATAATTACTTCATAATCCGCTTTTAACAATTCATACTGTCGTTTTTTAATCCTTCCATACGGTGGGCGAAACATTTTTTGAGTATAAATTTTCGTGACATCGCCGATTATTTTTTCGCAGTCTGAAATGTTTTTGATATACTCATTAGCATCAGTTTCCCAGCCATTCATATGGTTAAAAGTATGATTGGCAATGACATGCCCTTTTTCAACAATGGCTTTAAATTGCTTTCGATATTTTTGAACATTATCACCTACACAAAAAAATGTAGCTTTAGCATCAAATTGGTTCAATGCCTCCAATGCAAAATCCGTTACTTCAGGTATCGGTCCGTCATCAAAAGTAATGTATAGCACTTTCCTTTCCCTACTTTTATGCCAAGTATAATTGGGGTGAAATTTTTGGATTACTTTGGGCATTTTATGAAAGTACATATTTCATATTTTTATGATTTTCGAAATTTATCCTGTTTCCAATTTAACGGGTTATTAATAATATAATTTGATATATTTTGATAGGATTTTTCATTGCGCACAACATGTTCATAATAATTGCGCTGCCAAAGTTTTCCATTAAATCGTTGCCATCCCATATTTTTAACCCCACGGATATATTCATTGGTGGTCATCGTTTTAAACCATTGCACCACACGATGTAGGGGCGAACCCATGTGTTCGCCCAATATCGAACCACCGTGTTCGCCCAATATCGAACCACCGTGTTCGCCCAATAACAAACCACCGTGTTCGCCCGATATCAAACCCGAATGTTTATCTAAAAACGTACCATCTGACTGCCCTGTCGGGCGTTCCCGCCTTGTCGGGCGTTCCCGCCTTGTTGGGGGTTCCCGCCTTGTTGGGGGTTCTGATTCTGGGCAGACACTTGGGTCTGCCCCTACCGCCCCAACATTTTGGATAATGCAATGGAAATGGTTGGGCATTATAATCATTTCTTGACATTTGATATCAGAAAATTTTTCCGCTAATTTATAATACCATTTGTGTATCATTTTCCCTGCATCGTTCAATTTCATTTTTCCGTTTATTATTTCACCAAACAAACATGCTCTGCCCTGACAACAAATTGTTACAAAATACAACCCTTCTTGCGAATAATCATACCCTTTTAATCTGATTGATCGTCTATGATGTTTTTTTGGATTGTATTTCACTGCTCATTTGTCTTATGAAACTACACTTTCTCAAATACCATCCGATAATGATCCATAATTTCTTGCTCAAAGCATACTCGGTTTGGACTGATTTTAAATATGGCTACTTGGTGTCTGAATTCCTTGTCGGTTAGGTATTTAGGAATCAGAGACATGTACAATAAATATTTTTTAACGCTGACCTTTCTAAACATTTCGCGCCACTTACCAATGGTCTCAATATAATCTAACCGACCGCTACTCTGCGATACTAATTTAAAATGAGGTTCGGCATTTCTAATGACCATTTCCGGTCCATATGGCAGCCACGAGCCTGGAAATTCTTTCATCATCAAAGCTAACACATGGGAGGCAGAGCCTTCTTTGGCATTAATATCTATGTCTTCAAAATCAAGCATATTCTTACTAAACGTCATGGTTTGCATTTAGAAACGTCCTCCTTTCGGCAGCAAATCACCAAGTGTCTTAAAAAAATCACTATATACTTTCTCCTGATTCCCCTGTCTCCACTCTTCTACCGAACAAAAATGCTCTAGTCCTCCGATGCAGGTAATGGCATCAAAGGTTCCAAAATCTTCAGGCTTCACAGTACGGCAATCTTGCACCAATACATTAAATCCGTTTTTCCGACAGGCAGCAGCCTGCCCCTGAGATAGGGTTAATCCGATGCTTTGTGCTCCTCTTTCTTTTACTATATATCTCGTAAACGGCGCCCAGCCACACGCCATGTCCAGCACGTTACTTCCTTCCTTTATATTCAGACTGTCTGCAATAAATTTATGTTTTGCTTGCTGAGCTGCCTCTAGGGTCATTGAAAAATCACCATCATATTTAGCGCCACTGTAATCTGCCATTTCTCCGATGCTCAATCGAAAAATTTCATCAATGGTGGTGTAAGTAAAATCTAAGTCGTTTTTGTCTGCCATTTTTATTTTTTTATTTTTGATACTAATTGTTTGAATAAACAATGTTTTTTATGCGTTTCATACTCTTTAGAACACTCTGATTCTTCTTAATTAATTCAATCAACTTTTTTGTTCTTTGATTTCTTCCTTTTTTATTTAAATGATATACTGTATCATAAAAATAGCTATCAGGATATACAAAATCTGAAGGTGAATTAATAATTTCAATTTCAAGAAATTCTCTTAAATCTAATTCCAATTTAGCAATTACTTCTTTATTTTTGCCATATTCTGATTCAGGAAAATTAGGAAAAATATAAAACACCTTAACATTTTTTTTCTTAGCAAAATCATGGAAATTGTTAATCAGTTCAATTCCTTCCCAAAATCTATATTCATAAATAACCCTATCTTTCAATTCCTTAGGTGACCTATCCAAATGAGCAATAATATCTCCATATTTATTAAATGCTTCCCGAGCATATACTTTTTTAGACTTAGTACTTCTAGGTTTTGGTTTATTAATTGCTATTAATTGTTTGAATTTTTCTAATGTATCTTCTAAAAAGTCCTGAATATAATTTGGGGTATAATACAACTTTGCTTCCTTAAATGTGTCACTCGTACTTTTTTTCAGTGCTCCTTGACCTTCCACGTCTAAAAAGTACTCAATCGATAGAAACACGATGTCATTTTCATTAATTGAATATTTTAATTCTTCTAAAATAAATGATAATCCCAAGCCAGCATGGAGTCCCATATTTACAACAGGAATAGAAAACTCTTGTTCCAATCTTTTACTATTGATACCAAATGCAAGATTTGAGCCTCCTGACAATATTATTTTGGGTTTATCGATTATTTTAATTCTTGCATGTTTGTCAATTATTGCCGCCATAAAACCAGAGGGATTAGTCTTTTTGGGTTTAAGTAAATTAACTAGAATCACCCCAAAGCAAAACAGGCTAAAAAACAACACCGACTTCATTAAAAATTGCTTCATATAATATTAAAATTGAAAATAAATAAACTGTTGTTCAGTTCCCATGAAATAAAAAATCAAGCCAATAAAAATAAAATATACAGACCATCGCAACATTGTATATTTAAGATTTGCAACCTTTTCAAATGCATATGGGCTCTCTCTGCCGAACCATTCGATTAGAATAAATAATCCAAGTAAAATTATTAAACTTTTTGGTCTTACTTCCGGATAAGATAATAAAGAGGTTGAAAATATCTCACTAATGTAACCAACTGCATGTTCAACATTCTCAGCTCTAAAAAAAACCCAAGCTAGAACTGTTAGTGAAAAAGTTATTATCATACCAAGAAACTCTTTTATTGAGGGGAAAAAATTTCCTTGCGATATAACGCCTAGGTTATTACGATTTCTTTTAGAAAGCAACAAAGGTAAAAAATATAATGCATTTAAAGCACCCCATATTATAAAGGTCCAATTTGCCCCATGCCAAAAACCGCTGACTACAAATATTAAGAAGGTGTTCCTAATTTTCATTAACATGCCTCCCCGACTACCACCCAGCGGAATATAGAGGTAGTCCCTAAACCAAGTTGAAAGTGAAATATGCCAACGTCTCCAAAATTCAGCGATGTCTCTTGAAAAATATGGTGTTGCAAAATTTTGCATCAATTTAAAGCCAAAAAGTCGTGATGTTCCAATTGCTATATCAGAGTAGCCTGAAAAGTCTCCATAAATTTGGAAAGCAAAAAATAATGCCCCTAAAACCAATGTACTACCAGAATAGTCCTCTGAATTATTAAAAATCAAATTGGCATATTCAGCACAGTTATCGGCTATAACAATTTTTTTAAATAATCCCCAAAGAATCTGTCTCAAACCGTCTGCTGCATTGGCATAGTCAAATGTACGCTTGCTATAGAATTGTGGAAGCAAGTTAGTAGCTCTTTCTATGGGACCCGCCACTAATTGCGGAAAGAAGCTTACAAATGCTGTAAAAGCGATAAAATCTTTTGTGGGCTCTAGTCTTCTTTTGTAAACATCTATCGTATAGCTTAACGTTTGAAACGTATAAAAACTTATTCCCACAGGCAATACGATATTCAACCCCTG
>CAYRIF010000063.1:0-11118 GCA_964424205.1 uncultured Roseivirgaceae bacterium
ATTTCAAATTTATGAAACTGTTGGTCAAAACCTCTTAGCGCATACTTGGCGGCTCCTTGATAGACAGAACTACCAGCGCCATATCTGTAATTATAAATGGCTTCTATTTTGTCGTTAATTTTATAGTTCAAAGAAACATCAGCCTTTAGGCTTCTCGCATCCCTATTGTCAAAAAGCAATTCTTCTTTAATACCTGTTCTTCTAATATCCAAAGTACCATATGGTGCTAACCCTGGGTTAATTGCTCCTAAATCCAACTTTATGGCCGTTTCGTCTCCATACAAATTCATCCCATCAAAATTAGGTGCCCCTGGTTGATTGCCAGGTCTTACTCTATCATGCGTGTAATCATTACCCACCCAATCCTTGGCATCAAAAATTGCAAAATTCACTTTGAAAGCAAATTTATCATTGAATGCTTTGGCATATCGTAAAGAGAAGTTATACAATGGATCTGATCCAGCTGCTTCTGAACTTGTGATACCGTATTTTGCTTGGGCACTCAATCCTTGATAGTCAAAAGGACTTTTGCTATTCATAAAAAGAATACCGTTAAAGGCATTGGGTCCGTAAAGCGCAGAGGCTGCTCCTGGTACTAATTCTACACTCTCCACATCCAATTCAGAAATACCTACTAGGTTACCCGTAGGGAAGTTCAATAGCGGCGCTGCGATATCCATTCCGTCTACCAAAGTAACAAACCTTGTGTTAGCAACCGAAGCAAAACCTCTTGTGTTTACTGCATTAAAAGTTAAACTACCAGTAGTAGTGGTCACCCCTTTCAAATTTGAAACACTTTCAAAAAAACTAGGCGCTGTTGATTGTTGAATACCAAGTACATCAATTTTTTCAACGGTTACTGGTGATTCTAGGATATTTTCCTCGACCCGCGACGCTGAAACAACAACCTCTTGACCTAAAATAGCTTTTTCCTCCATTTTAATAGTAAGCCCGGAAGTAGTTGCATTTTTAATGTCAACACTCTGTGTGTTATAACCCACCATACTTACAAGAATAGTAAAAGGTGGCGCCTGATCAACTGACAAGTTGAAATTTCCATTAACATCGGTAACCGTTCCAGTGGTTGTTCCTTTAATAATAACATTGGCACCAATCAGTGCCTCTCCTCCACTATCTGATAAATTACCAGAAATAGTGGTCTGTCCAACACTATATTGGACCGAAAAAACAAATAGCACCAGTGCAATCAGTGCTGTTTTTGTAAAAGTGTTCTTCATATTTTTTGTGATTTAGTGAATTTATTTGTGTTATAAGTAGTCTTTAATTTTTAAAACTAATGATTATTAACCAATTAATCAATATATCTTGTAAATATTAGATTTTCAGCAGGTTATAGCAATTCTATTATTGCGTTTTAATTACATTGTAATATTTCAAGTAGAAGTTAATAATTATGGATTTGTTAAGAAAAATTATTTCCTTCATTTTTCACATGTGCCACAAATTTTTCACACATTTTGTTCATTTCTTCCGCCATAAACTCATCGCCCGTAGCGCTGAGGATACTTTGTGCTAATCCGCCAATGGTATCGATATAGAATCTTTTCATTTCAAAAACGGTCATTTCCTTAGTCCATTGATCAATTCGAAGGGTATTATTATTTTTTTCATCCCAAATCGACACTGCAATGGCTTTACTTTCCTTTTCCGTAGCATCCTTTTCCCCAGAGTTCCATGTGATTTTCTCTGGGATTTTATCTTCATCTAATTCAATATTGAAGTTTAATTCTATTTTTTTCATATTTATACGTTTGTTTATTAGAAAAATCAAATTTACTATCTTGATTTCAATATTTCCAGCACTTCCTTCTTATCCTTTTTTAATTGTTGTTTTAACGCACCCAACCCTACAAATTTCATCTCGTCCCTAATTCTTTTCACAAAGGCTATTTTTAACTCTTCCTCATAAATATCTTTAGTAAAATCAAAAATATGCACCTCAATTGTTTTATTGTTATCTTTGATTGTAGGTCGATGGCCTATATTTAACATCCCATCAAATTCTTCGCCGTCATATAAAACTTTAACTGCATACACGCCATCTACCGGTACTAGCTTGTACGGATCATTGATGACAATATTAGCCGTTGCAAATCCAATTTTCTTTCCATTCTTATTGCCATGAATAACTTTACCTGTAAGACTATGATTCCTTCCTAATAGCTTCGCTGCAACATCCACCTCCCCACGCTTTAGCGCTTTTCTAATTTTAGTGGAGCTGACTCCTATTTGCGCTACATCTTGCCGCTCAATTTCCTCGATGTCAAACCCATATTTATCAGCGTGCTGCATGAGATACTCAAAACTACCCTCTCTATTTCTTCCAAAATGATGATTAAAACCGATTACCAATTTTTTAGTATTTATTTTTTTTATAAGAATCTCTTCCACAAATGCTTCGGAGCTTAGCTTAGAAAATGCTTTGGTAAAAGGAATTACAACAAGGTGATCTATGCCAAATTTCTCGAGAAGCCTCACTTTTTCGTCAAAATCTGTGAGCAACTTCAAGTTGTAGTCTGGCTGCAATACTAATCGAGGGTGCGGCCAAAAGGTAATTAATACACTTTCTCCGTTGCATGCTTCGGTAATTTCTTTTAGCCTCCTGAGTATTTTCAAATGCCCCAAATGCACACCATCGAAGGTGCCACTTGTAACGATGGCATTTTTGATGTTTGGGAAATTCTCTAGTCCTTGGTGTATTTTCACGGCTATTGCGTACTTTCCATTTTAGGTTGTAACTGATCAATAAACGCAGTAAGTTCAAAGGCGTCTTCAATTTTAAAATCTCCAATTTTTGTTCTTTTCAATGCTGATAGATACGCACCTACTCCTAGTTCCTTCCCAAAATCATTTGCCAAGGTTCTAATATATGTTCCTTTCGAACAATTCACCGTAAAAGCAATCTCAGGCAAGTTAATATCCGTTATTTCAAAATTTGAAATAGTTACTTCCCTAGATTTTATGGCTACTTTTATTCCCTTTCTCGCATTTTTATAGGCCCGTTCACCATTTACTTTTACCGCTGAATATTGTGGTGGTATTTGCATTATTTTCCCTGTAAATTTTTTGGTCGTTTCTTTAACCTGCTCCTCGGTAATAGTTGATATATCTATTGCTTCTGTCACTTCGGTTTCCAAATCAAACGAAGGTGTTGTTGCCCCTAGGACAAATTTTCCGGTATATTCTTTTTCTTGGCTTTGGAATGTTTCAATTTGCTTGGTCATTTTTCCAGTACATAGTATCAGCAAACCTGTAGCCAAAGGATCTAATGTACCAGCATGTCCAATTTTCTTAATCTTAAGTGCAAATTTTAGTTTTTTTACAACATCAAAAGAGGTCCACTTATAGGGTTTATTAATGAGTAGCATCTCTCCTGCTGCAAAGTCATAATGCTTCTTAATCATATATTCGCCCCAAAATAAACTGCGATAGATCCTACTATTAAACAATAGACTGTGAAGTAAATCAAATTACCCGTCTTTACAATTTTTAACATCCAATTGCATGCTATAAGTCCGGTAATAAAAGAAGCTAAAAATCCCGCCACTAATGGTGCGGCGGCTATGCCAGTATTCACCAAATCGCCAGAAAGCAAATCCTTCACATTGGCACCAATGATAGGGACAATCACCATCAGAAATGAAAACTTTGCGGCATCTTCTCTCTTCACTTTCAATAAGAGCGCTGTTGCAATAGTAGCACCCGATCTAGATATCCCAGGCAGCACGGCAACGGATTGTGCTACCCCGATAATAAATGCTTTGCCATACGTGATTTCCTTTTCATTTTTCATTACGAAATAGGTAAAAGCTAGCAGTACTGCCGTTAAAATCAGCATAATGCCGATTAAAAAGATATTTCCAAAGAAGAATGATTCAATTTCGTCTTTAAATAAGAGACCGACAATTCCTACTGGAATCATCGAAATAATGATTTTTAGGGAATAAACCATTGACTCATTCATTTCCTTATTTCTAATTCCGTCTCTAAGCCCCCTGAAAATTTCTAAAATATCCTTCCGAAATACCACAATGGTACTCAGTACAGTCCCACCATGGACCAGTACCGTAAAAGTTAAATCTTTTTTATCGGTAATATTGAGCAATTCTTTACCAATCTCTATATGACCACTACTACTCACGGGTAGAAATTCCGTTAATCCTTGAAGAATTCCAAGAATAATTGCTTCAATAACATCCATTTACTTTTCTTTAGTTTTAGCGAAAATCGCAAAAAATTCAACTACAAAACCTACCATCACTACGATTGGACCGATTGTAATGCCAAGTGTTCCAAATCCGTATGGTGCCTTGTCCATGGTCATGATTGCAAAGCCAAGTACAAGTATGCCAACACCGATTAGCATAAAAATATAATTTCTTTTTTCAAAGGGTAATTTGTTGTTACTCTCCATTTTGCCTAATATAATTCGTCAAGCGACAGTTTTAAATATTTATTAATGGCACGTAAGGTGCTAAAAAATCCTACGAAACCCCCAAATATAACTAAAATTACAAATAGAATCAGCATTTTCTCATTATCATGTAAAACTTTTAGTTCATCGATCCTATTAAAACCCAATTGGAGCACAAAAAAGAGGAGTGTTGATGCCAAAATACCAGATAAAACACCATGTAGCGTGCCTTTGGTCAGAAAGGGTTTTCTAATAAATCCTGCTGTCCCTCCTACCAGTTGCATACTCCGAATCAAAAATCGCTGCGAAAACAACGCTAACTTAATCGTGTTGTTAATAAGTATTGCGGTGGTCAACAATAACAAAACTGCTATTCCTAAAAGTATATAGCTAATCGTTTTTACGTTTTTATTGAGCGAGCTGACAATTGATTTAGAAAAACTCGCCTCAAATACTCCAGGAATTTTCTCAATACTACTTTTAACCTCCTCTAGTTTTTTCTCCTCCTGGAACTTTGGCGAAATTTTTATCAGATAGGCATCTTTTAATGGATTATTCTCCAATACCTCCAGAAAATTTTCTTTGGTATCACCAATCAATTGCTTGGCAGCAGCAGCCTTGGATAAAAAGGAAATTTGTGGCTTACCATTTTTTGTAAAAATATAGTCCTGTGAGGCAAGCGTTTTATTAATTCTGATCTTATCATTCTCACTCACATTACCATTCAGATATACCTGCATTTCAATATTCTCTTTGAAATAAGCCGTTATCTGATTTGCGAAAATCAATACCATGCCAAATAAGCCAATGACAAAAAGCGCCAATGTAATGCTGAACAGCACACTGACGAAAGGGTAACTTCCTAGTCTCTTCTTTTTCTTGGTTTTTGGTTTACTCATTTAAAGGTCGTTTGCGCAAAGTTAGTGATTTAAAGGAGATATCTAAATTTACGCTTCTTATTTAACCCAAATTATGCATTTTTTACGCTACACATAAAAAAACCTAACTGGACAAAGCCAGTTAGGTCTTAACTATTGTATCGTTGCACTACTTACTATTTCTTAATAGTCATCAAATCATTTATCAAATCTGGGTCTTCTATTTTGGTAAGCGGTGTTATTTTTTTCTTGTCTTGCGCTATGCCATAAAAGTATCCGTCATAAAACATGTAGATTGAAATTCCATGCGGCGCATTCAATTCCAATATTTCATACTTTTTTTCAAACGCACCGTATAAAAACAATTTATTATTTACAAACCGATAGTGAAAGGCATACTTACTATCAGTGATTTGTTTTACTGCTGTTTTTGCAATAATAGTTTCGGGGGTTTTGTTCAAATTATTATCAGGCAACGTCAATTGTTCACTTAGCGGCGGATTTTTATCATCATTAAAATCTTCAATTACATTTGGCAATGCTACCGTTCGTATTGCGTCTTTTTTAGGCTTTTTTGTCTTTGAATTTTCAGCAATTACTACTACTTCATTACTCAGCACATCTGTATTTTCTTCAATAACCGGTTGTATTTCTTCCGTCGTTGCTATTACATTTTCCTCCTGAGGAATTACTACTTTCTCCGCTTTAACTGGCACGGTAGTTTCTGCAATTGGCTCCACCACATCTGTATTGAAATAATAAAAGCTCAACCCACCAATAATCAATGCAGCAATGCCAGCAGCAATTTTGAAAGTAGAGAATGCGCCTCCTACCTCAACATTATTGAGCATTGCTTTGAGTTCTGCTTTTCTGTAATCCTTTATTCCTTCCACAATACCTTGTTGCAATTGAAATTCACTTTGCAGCAATGGGTCTTGTTGCAAGGCTTCCTCAAAAGCCGCCTGGCTACTTTCTGACATCCCGCCCGCTAGGTAGTTATCAATCAATTCCGAATAATTAGTATTTAAGTCCATAATCTAATCTAAAAAGTCACTTGCCGAATATTTTCCCTTCACCAGAGCATCCAGTCTTTTTTTACATTTATATTTTTTGGTTTTTGCGGTATTAGTATTTGCAAAATCCAATTTTGTTGCTATTTCTTGCATCGACATTTTATCAAAATAATAATATGATAAAATCTTTTTGCACGTGCCGCCAAGTTCATTTACACATTCGTGGATTATCCTTGCGCTCTCTTCCCTACTTTCATCAGGATACTGCGGCGTATCCTTTTCCTCGTATGATAACCTCGATTTCCTACTCAATTCCTTTCTCCACAGGTTCAAGCAGATACTGTATAAATAAGTACTAATTTTTGAAGTTAGTTCCAATTTTCCACTTGTTACTTTCTGCCAAAACACAACCAGCGCCTCTTGGTAAATGTCCTTCGCCTCCTCTTCTGTTCCACTATTAGTCAACACTAATTTTAGCATCATCCTATAGTGCTTGGTATATAGGTATTTCAGCGCACTTTCATCCCCTTTCGCTATCTTCTCCAAAATCACCCTATCCTTCATAAAAAGCACCGCTTTAGTTTTAAATACTATAGTCAAACAAAAAGTAACCCCTTGCCCTCTTGATTTTCAGGCATTTGTAAGGTTTTGTTAAAGTTTGAAGTAAATTAATTCTGAAAAATCAGTCTTTACATCAAGCCAAACTAACGCACTCATTGTCGGAGGAAACCCTTCAATTTAACAAGTTCAAATGTAGTAATAATATAATGATAGATATCTGGTTTTTTCAGCAAATTCAAATGCAGCTAAGGTTTTGGGTGTTTTTTGATAAAAATGAATTGGGTATATTGCAGCATACCTAGTGTTAAGTAAAGCTAAACCTACGGATATTCCAGGGTAGTTTTTATACCATCTCTACGTTAAAAAATCTTTCCGTAGCTATGGCTATACAAAGTTTTTTTGCTTTGACCTGACCCATAATCTACTATCAACCTTACCCGTCATCTAACCCTTAACTTAACACAAGAAAAAAATATGAACAAATAAATACTTTGTCAAAATCAAAATACGGACATGAAAAAATATGCCTTAATCATTTTATTAATATACCTGTGTGCATGTCAACATTCAAAAGAAAAGGATACAGCCCAGAAAGTAAGTAACCCTCAGTATATCAACAACCAAAAACTAAGGGATAAAAAACAATTTTTTGCAGATGACAGCTTTTGGAATCAACCTATTCCCAAGGATGCAGCAATTGACCCAAGTAATAAACATTTTATAAAATTGCTTAAGAGCGAGCCTACCCATAATAATTTTGGGTTAAGCTTGTACAAGTGGACTATTCCCATTTTTGAAGTTGATAGCACTACACCAACCTATCACATACAGTTACATCACTTAGATACCGCAGAAAAAAAACGATGGAACACCAAACGAAAAACTTTTGGACATGGTGAAGGCTTTGGTAAAACCGTGCCCATACCTGATCTTGCTCGCCCAGATGGAGAAAAAGATGCGCACATGGCATTAATTGACTGGGATAGAATGCTGGCTTGGGACATGTGGCAATTACACAAACAAAATGATGGCTCTTATGAATCTTCTACTGGCATGAAATACCCGCTTAATGGCAGTGGGACTTTCAAGACCGCAGATTTTTCCGTACAAAACGGAGAGAGCATTCACTTTCACGGACCAAGCCGTGCGGCAGGTGTACCCATTTTCGCTGGACTAATTATGTACCACGAAGTGATAAATGGTGAAATCAAACACAAGCTATCATGTGCCACACGATTTGCTGCGTTTCAAGAATTTGTTTACCCCGCTACTTGGACAGATGGCTTTTTGAAAGGAGGAATTCCCGAAGGAGCGGTCATACAACTTGATCCCAACTTAAACCTATCACAATTCGATTTGCTACCCGGTGAAATTGTCGTTGCGAAAGCACTACAGCAATACGGGATGGTAATCGTGGATGTGGCACAAGGGCAACCCATCTATGCAGAAAATTTAGAATCTCATGCTGGAAAAAGCTGGAAAGGAGTACTCAGAGAATGGAACGGTGGCATTAACACTATTCCGTTAGATCATTACCGCATCCTTAAACTAAACGATATCATCAAAAAAGGTGATGCCCGTAGTTTAAAAATGCCATATTGGTCAGAAGGGTTTGGAATTTGAATTCAAACAACCACTTCCTTATACTTGCCTTTGCTCTTTCTGATTCTACATGAAACCACTTTGTACTCTGGACACATGGCTTCAGAGCAATGCTCGTCTGAAGTAATAATATTCAACATGACTTCTGGGAAATGAAAAGTGGAACTTAAAATTCCGGGTTTCATTTCATCAGTTACATAGGCTTTTATATCTACTTTTCCTCTAGGAGATTCCACACAAACCATGTCTCCATGCGCTATAAAATGCGCCACTGCATCATCAGGATGAATCATCAATACATCTTCTGTGAGAATATCAACGTTGCCAGTTCTTCTGGTCATGGCACCACAGTTGTAGTGTTCCAATTCCCTATTGGTGGTAATGATGAAAGGATAATCTTTACTATGCGTTTCTACTTCGTGCGACTCTTTGAAGTTAAAGAAATCTATCTGACCTTTTCCTCTTTTAAATGTTTTTTGATGCAGCATCTGCGTATCAGTTCCGTCTTCTAACACCGGCCATTGCTTGCCATTTTCACCCAACTCCTCCCATTTGACACCTTTGAAGAAAGGAACAATTTGTGAAATCTCTTCGAGCATACCTGCTGCTGTATAATCAGGCTGGGCATAGCCCATTCTATTCATGATATCTACAATAATTTGACCGTCTGATTTTGTGCCTTCAAGTGGTTCTACTACTTTATTCACCCGCTGAATTCTTCTCTCTCCATTGGTAAAAGTGCCTTCTTTTTCCAAGAATGAAGCACCTGGTAAAATCACCGTGGCTCTTTTGGCTGTTTCGGTCATAAACAACTCCTGAACCACCAACAAATCAAGGCTATCCATGGCTTTGATTACTTTATTGGTATTGGGATCTGTCTGCACCACATCTTCACCAATAATCCACAATGCTTTCAAGTCGCCTGCAATAGCGGCATCAAACATTTCAGGAATTTTATAGCCGACATGACTTGGTACTTCTGCACCATAGAAAGCATTATAGCGACTATTCATTTCAGGATTTGTTACATCTAAATAGCCGGCTCCTTGATGTGGCTGTGCGCCCATATCTGCTGCCCCTTGCACGTTGTTCTGTCCTCTCAATGGATTCATTCCTGCCCCTTTTTTTCCAATATTTCCAGTAATCATTGCCAAATCTGCAATCAACTGCACGGTAAATGTGCCTTGGGTATGTTCCGTCACACCTAGCCCATGAAATTCCATCGCAGCTGTAGCATCAGCGTATGCCAAACTTGCCGCTCGTACCAAATCTCTATCTACGCCAGTTATTCTTTCCAGTGCATCAATATCTAATCTTAGTATCTCTTCCTTTAATCCTTCAAATCCATCCGTTCTATTATTTACGAAATTTTCGTCCACCACATTTTCGGTAATAATGTAGTAGAGCATCATATTCAACAAGGCGACATTTGTTCCAGGGCGTAATTGCAAGTGGAAAGTAGCATATTTCGCCAATTCAATCCGACGAGGATCCACCACAATACTGGTTACTCCCTGCATCATTCTTTGTTTTATTTTAGCACCTGTTACTGGGTGTGCGTCGGTAGGATTAGCGCCAATCACAAAAATACAATCGGTAAATTCCAAATCTTCGATGGAGTTAGTAGCAGCACCAGTACCAAAAGCTCGCTGCATCCCAAGTGCCGTAGGTGAATGACAAACCCTCGCACAGCAATCGATATTATTCGTGCCAACGACGGCTCTGATAAACTTTTGCATCAAGTAGTTTTCTTCATTAGATGTTCTGGCAGAGGAAATTCCTGCAATGGCATCAGGTCCATTTTCTGCTTTAATGGCATTCAGTTGATCCGCAATAAAATCATAGGCTTCGTCCCAACTTACTTTTTTAAATGCCCCATTACGTTTGATCATCGGACTTCTCAATCTATCCGGATGGTTGTAAAATTTAAAGGCATATCGACCTTTCAGGCAGGTATGACCGCCATTGGCAGCGGCATCATATGGCGCTTGGATGGAAAGAATTTCACCATTTTTGGTAGAGACCTCCAGGTTACAGCCCACGCCACAATACGTGCATATAGTTCTGGTCACCGTATCCGCTCCTACAGACTTAGATTTGAAAACATCAGAAATGGCGCTTGTCGGACATGCCTGCGAACAAGCCCCGCAACTCACACAATCAGAATCGAAGAAGGATTCATTTTTTCCTTTGACAATATGAGCATCAAAACCTCTGCCTGCCATGCTCAATACAAACTGCCCTTGTACTTCGTCGCATGCACGCACACAGCGGTAGCAATTAATGCATTTCGACATGTCTGATGTCATGTAGGGATGACTCAAATCTTTTGCTTGTATGGTATGGTTTGAAAATTCTTTTGGATAACGATGGTCGGTGATGCCAACCTGAGCAGCCACGTCTTGCAGCTCGCAATTGCCGTCCACTTCGCAAGTAGCACAGTCCAATGGATGATCAGTGACCACCAATTCGATGATATTTTTCCTAAGGGTTTTGATATTATCTGTCTCAGGATAGATATATTGTCCTTCCATGACGGGTGTATGACAGGAAGCTACTGCCTTCGTTCTCCCGTCTTTTTCCAAAGCCACATCGACGCTGCATACTCTACAGGAGCCAAATGCCTCTA
>CAYRIF010000063.1:11218-15044 GCA_964424205.1 uncultured Roseivirgaceae bacterium
AATCACTCAAAATACCCCTTCAATTCCTCTTCAAAATATTCCATTGCATTCTTGACAGGCAACGGAATGCCGCCACCATGGGCACAAAGCGAACCTTGTTGCAGCGTATCCATTAATTCTTTGAATAGATTAATGTCAATTTTATAATCACTGCCATTTGCTTTTACTAACAATTCATGGGCTCTTTTGGTGCCTAACCGGCACGGGAAACATTTACCACAGCTTTCGTATTGCGCAAAATCCATCAAATGCACCAGAAAATCAATCATTGGAAAGTTTTCTGGAATGCAAACAATAGAGGCATGCCCCAGCAAGAAACCCGCATCAGCAAACGACTCAAAATCGATGGTCAACGTATCAATTTTACGCACCGGAACAATCCCTCCCAACGGCCCACCAATTTGCATGGCTTTCACCGGAGATTTGAAACCACCACCCAAATCATTGACCACTACCGATAGTGGCGTGCCCATTTCCACTTCGTAAATGCCAGGGTTATTGAAGAAACTATCCAAACAAACCAACTTTGTTCCTTTAGACTTTTCTGTACCTAATTTTGCATATGCCGCTCCGCCATCTTTGATGATGTTGTACACCGCTGCCAAGGTCTCCACATTATTAACAATCGTGGGTTTATTGAACAACCCTTGTTGTGTCGGGTATGGCGGACGGGTGCGCACCTCCGGTCTTTGCCCTTCGATGGAATTAATCAATGCCGTCTCTTCTCCACAAATATAGGCCCCCTGCGCCTTGATAATTTTAAAGTCAAAATTAAAATCAGTGCCTAAAATATTAGCTCCTAATAAGTTATTTTCTCGTAATTCATCGATGGCACATTGCACGATATCTACCGCCTCCGGGTATTCTGCTCTGATGTATAATATACCCCAAGATGCGCCCGTCACATACCCTGCCATCAACATGCCAAAAAGTACCGCCTGCGGTCGTTGCTCCAACAGATACCTGTCTGAGTACGCACCAGGATCACCTTCATCGGCATTGCAAATGATGAATTTGATATCGCTTTCGGTATTGCGGCAAGCCTCAAATTTAAAACCCATCGGGAAGCCTGCGCCTCCTCTACCCCTGATATTTGATTTTTTAATCTCTTCTAATATCTCCGATGAATTTCTTTTTAAAGCTGCTTTGAAAACCTGAAAATATTTTTCGAAACCATCGTACGGTTTGGTTAACAATGCCTGTTGATGTGCCTTGACGTGATAAGCGTCATCATTGACGTGCGGTGGTGCTGAATTAATAATTTCAGAAATTTCGTCCTCACTTTTCGAAGAATAGTTTTTTTCATTGAAGTGAAAAGCGCCATTCTCATGGCACCTACCTAAGCAAGTCATATGCCCAATCTCGTTCGATTCAAAATGATTTTCGAGTGATGCCTTCACGGCATCTTGCGTGCCTGCACAAATGCAAGCGGTGCCATTGCATACATACGCTTTCTTACCCTTATTCTCAGGTTTCATGAAATCATAGAAACTAGCGGTTCCGTAGGTGTTCGCATTTCCTATTAAAAATTCATTGGCAAGCTGATCCAAATCCTCGTTGCTAGGTGTCCCTTCTGCAACAGCACTATCACCCATTTTTTCAAACAGCCCACCTAATATTCCTTGACGAAAGGATAAATCACTTAAATTTTTTGACATAACAATACTTCTTTCCCTAAACTTAAAGATTTTTGGATTGTTATAAAAAGATATTTTAGGAAAAAGTAGTATCCTAGTAAGTACTTATAAATTCATTTTCTTATGTATTATTGCAAAGCGTTGTTTTGCGCATAACAATATCAATTGATATCATGATAAAAATCATTTCAGAAAATAAGATTAGCAGTTAATGGCTGAAACCATACCCATAAAGGCTTGGCGTTATAACCCAGCACTTACCAAGGACATAGCAACATTAACCTCGCCACTTTTCGATGTTGTATCAGAGCGGCAGCGTGAGAATTTATATCAAAATCCATACAATAGCATTCACCTTTCAGTACCAAGAAAATCAAACTCAGAAGATACATTAAACAAATGGAAAAAGGCAGGCATCATTCAGCAAGATTTAATTTCTGGTATTTATGTGTACTACCAGTATTTCAAATTGCAAGGCAACCAAAAAGAGCATTGTAGAAAAGGATTTATCTGCAATATCAAAATCTACGATTGGGATGAAAAAGTAATACTCCGTCATGAAAACACCCTGCCAAAATCTGTCAATGAGCGTACTGCTTTATTAGCAAAAACACAATTAAACGTCAGTGCTACGCACGGGTTGTATAGTGATGACACGTTCACCTTAGAAAAATACATGGACGAAAGTATGCGAACGCCACTTTATGAAATAGAGGATTATCAAGGTGTGAGAGAAGTATTGAGTGTTATCCATGATGCAGAAATAGTAGCGCTTTTCAAGCAAAACATTTTAGAAAAGCAAATCATCTTGGCAGATGGTCACCACAGATATGAAAGTTCCCTTGCCTATAAAAAACAGCAAGAAAGCAGTAACCCAAACCATACCGGTAAGGAGGGCTACAATTATCACATGATGTACCTCACCAATTTGGAATCAAATGATTTGAGAATACTGGCAACGCACAGATTGATCAATCATATCGAAGATTTTGACGAACAAAAGACGCTTACAAAATTAAGCGAATATTTCACCCTCAAGCCTGTAGAAAATCCCTACGAAGTGAATGAAATAATCGTTGGTAAACAGTGGGCATTTGGTTTGCTTTTTAAAGAGAATGCTTATAAGATAAGGCTCAAACCAGGCATGATTTCCAAAATATCTTGGAATTTTCCTGCGATAATTAAAAGTTTAGACCTCACGGTGCTTCATTATTTTATCCTAGAAAAAGCCTTAGCAATCAAAGGTGAGGCACAAACTACAAGCAACCATATTTCATTCGAAAGGAATTTTGCCGACTGCTTGAATCGGGTGACGAAGGAAGATGCACAGCTTGCCATCATCACCAATGAAATCACCATGCAGGAAGTAAAAAAGGTTTGCTTTAGCGGACATACTTTGCCACCAAAATCAACCTATTTTTATCCCAAAATAATTTGCGGATTTTTATTTAGCTCCATAAAAAATAATGAATTTTCACCGAACACTGATTTTAGCGTCTAACTCACCACGCAGACAGGAATTACTCAAAACTGCAGGTTTTACTTTTGAAATCAAGGTCATTGAGACAGACGAATCATTTCCAGATACTATGCCCGTGCTAGCAGTAGCACGGTATGTGGCGCAAAAAAAAGCCAATGCCTTTGCAGGAAAAATAAACGATGAAATTATCATTACCGCCGACACCATGGTCATAGCAGAGAATGAAGCATTGGGGAAGCCAAAGAATGAGACCGAAGCTAAAATTATGCTACAAAAGCTATCTGGAAAATCACACCAAGTCATTACTGGTGTTTGCATTTTCAGCAAAGAGAAAGAAGTGACATTTGACGAAACTACAGAAGTGTTTTTGAAAACACTTACAGCTACTGAAATCGACTATTATGTAGCGCATTTCCAACCATTCGACAAAGCTGGCGCCTATGGTATTCAGGAATGGATTGGCATGATTGGCATTGAAAAAATCATTGGATCCTATTATAATGTAATGGGGCTGCCCACACATCGGGTATATGAGGTTTTGATGGGTTTTTGATTTACTTTCGTCAAATTTTTCTTATCACGGAATAGAAAATTAGCATATATATTAATTCTTATACCATTTTAACATGTTATTTCATAATACAGAGAACTAGTTAGGGTCTGCTGAAAAACGCTAATATGTTGATTATCAAGTAATTAATTGTAGTTC
>CAYRIF010000064.1:0-14945 GCA_964424205.1 uncultured Roseivirgaceae bacterium
GAAGATAAACTCCAGAACATCAAGCATGGTCTAGTACTAAGTTTACTCGGAGATGCCAATCATTTTAATTATAAAAGGTCGAGAATAGGCAACGCAACCATTGATAAAATTATAGAAAATTATTTCAGAAATTCAGATACTGATGGTAAAATAAGTGATTTTTCTCCTTATGGATACGATGAAAGACAATATTGCTCACCGGGCTATAACCTACCAGTAGGAAGGCTTTCTCGGTCTATTCATGGTACTTTTCCTGAATACCACACTTCGGCAGACAATCTTGATTTTGTAAAATCTGAAAGCCTGAAAGAATCTATGGATGTAATTATAACGATTCTTGATACTATTGAATCAAACCGAAAATACGTTAACACATCACCCAAGGGTGAGCCACAATTAGGTAAACGTGGCTTGTTTAAAAAAATTGGAGGTGCCCAAGACACCAAAGATTATCAAATGGCACTCCTTTGGGTTTTGAATTTATCTGATGGCCATCATTCCTTGTTGGATATTTCAATACGATCGGGCATGAAATTTCATGTTTTAAAGCAGGCTGCCATGGCGCTCTATGATGTGAAACTATTGAAGGAAGTTACTGCATAAATTCCTGTTTCAAAAATTTAAGATCTTGTAATATGAGTTTTAGCCAAATAAATAATTCAAAAATTTTAGTCACTGGCGCATCAGGTTTTATCGGTAGCCATTTAGTACAAAAACTTTTGTCTTTAGGCGCCAAAGTATATGGCGTTTCAAGAAAGAAGCAAGCCGATGATGCGATAAAATGGTTTGTGGGAGATCTTAGTGACATTAATTTTGTGGAATACTTATTCGAACAAATACAACCAGATTATATATTTCATTTGGCCAGCCATGTATTGGGTGCAAGAGATGAAAAATTTGTATTATCCACGTTTAATTCTAATCTAGTCACTACAATTAACCTCTTACATATGGTGACAAAATATGCTAGCAAACGTTTAATTTTGGCTGGCTCATTTGAAGAGGGGAATCCGAAAAATACAGTAATGGTACCAAGTTCGCCCTATGCAGCATCTAAGATTGCTGCTACAAATTATGCTAATATGTATTATGCACTATATGATACTCCTGTTTGTACCGCATCATTATATATGGTGTATGGGCCTGGTCAAATAGATAGAACAAAATTAATACCCTATACCATCTTAAAAACATTGAATGGAGAAACGCCTGAACTGACCAGTGGGTTGCGAATGATAGACTGGATATTTGTACATGACGTAGTGGATGGGTTGTTGCACATGCTGATTGCGCGCAATATTAATGGAAAAACAATAGACATCGGCACGGGGAAATCTGTATCCATTAAAGAAATTGTAGACCTGACTGTGCAACTAATTGATAAGACTCTCCAACCCGCTTATGGTCTTACAAAAGATAGACCCATGGAACAGGAGAAAAATGCCAATGTGCAAGAAACCTTCCGAAATATCAAATGGAAGGCCTCTACCTCGCTAGAAAATGGTCTTAAAAAAACCATTGATTTTTACAGTCAAAATAGAAGTTAGGTATTTATACCATTATGCTACATTTAAAAAAAAAGTCTTGTCATGTGGGTTAATAAATATACCTAAAATCAAAAACATTCTTTTCTTCGATCAAATGTTTTTTCTTTTTAAATTCATCCCATGCGGTAAGAATAACAATGTTGTCGGTTTGTTCCAACACTGATTCAAGTTTATCTACATATTGAATATCAAGTTCTGGGTAGGCACTTTTAAAGGAATCATTTGCCAATGGATCGTATGCCACTATTTGTTTATATCCTTTGCCCAGTAATTTTTCAATGATGTCCTTACTCGGTGACAATCTAACATCATCCGATGCAGGCTTAAATGACAACCCCAGTATCCCTACAATTTCATTAGCCTTTACTTTCGCAGCAATATGATTAGCTACAAAATCCTTAATTTTATCATTAATTTTTAAATTACCCGTTAAAACATGAGGCGTAATACCATGTTCTATGGCTATACTATTTAAGGCAGAAGTATCCTTAGGGAGACAATATCCACCGTACCCACATCCAGGATACACATACTTTGCCATTTGTGCTGGCTGTCCAAACCACCGCTTGTCTTCATGCAAAATTTTAAATGCCTTGGGTATATCAATATCGCCAATACTATCTGCAATCATGGACATTTCATTGGCGTAGCTAATCAATGTTGACAACAGTGTATTGGATAAATATTTTATGTATTCAGCTGAATTATACGAAACATAATGTATTGGGGCATTGAAGGGTTTGTAAACTTTATCCAGAATTAATTTTGACTTTTCATCTTCTACGCCTAATACAATTCTATCAGGTTTTATAAAATCTTCCCAACAATAACCCTCTCTTAAAAATTCTGGGTTTGATGCTAAGCCCACCATGCTCCCCAGTGCTGATGTTTTTTGTTGCACATAGGGTTTTATTTTTTTTGAAACCGTTGATGGTGGGACGGTAGATTTGGTAATAATAACCTTGAATTTTTCGTCATCCACTGCCAGTATTTGGTCAATGGCATTAATAATATATTTTAAGTCTGCACTGCCATCAGAAGCCGACGGAGTACCCACGCAAATAAATATTGCTTCGCTACTTTTAATCGCTTCTTCAAAAGAAACATCCAAGAAAAATGTTTTCCCCAATGTTTCTTGTAAAACCTCTTTTAAGTGCGGTTCATGAAAAGGAATTTGATAATTTTCAAGCATCTCAAGCCTTTTAGTATCAATATCGATACCAAATGTTTTGAATCCTTTTTTGGCAAATCCTAATCCTGTTGTCAATCCAACAAACCCGAGACCGAGAACTGTAATCATAATAATTTTCCGTTATTTATTTTTAAAAATTTCAAATACCTACCAATACCCTCATCAACATATATTGATGGATGATAGTCTAGTATTTCTTTTGCTTTATCTATATTAGGACACCTTCGATTGGGGTTATCTTTCATATATTCCTGATCCGAAGATATTTCAAAAACCACTTCGCCGCTATAATCGTATACTTTTTTGGCATTTTTTATAAATAGAGCCGCAAATTCAGCCACAGAAATTTCAGGTGTATCGATACCGATATTAAACACCGCTAACTTTCCGTGTAGCAGTACCTTGAGATAACCAGTAATAGCATCTGCAATATAACAAAATGTCCGCGTTGGTTTGCCATTCGAATACATGATTAAATCCCTTCCTTCATGCACCGCTTTGGCAAAGTCAGCCGGTAGTCTTTTATCATTTATATTCATGCCTGGTCCATAGTTATTAAAAGGTCTAGCAATAGAAATAGGCATCTCATATTTTTGATTAAAAATATAGCACATGGTTTCTCCAAATCGCTTCGCTTCGTCATAACATGCTCTTGGTCCCATGGTGGCTACATTTCCTCTATACGATTCACTTGTTGGAATAAATTCAGGAAAAGGGTCACCATAAATCTCGCTACTTGAAAAGAACAGAAAACCATCTATTGCCTTCTCTTTATAAAAATCCAACATTCTTCTTAAGCCAGTAATATTAGCATCTATTGTCTCTACAGGATAAATTCTATAAAATATGGGCGATGCAATGGAGGCGCCATGAATAATAAAATTTGCATCAGCAGCTCCTGCTATCGTTGCTATATCATCTGTAATAACGTTAAACTCTTTTAACACTACATTTTCGTGCTTTTTTTCAAGTGTTTCCAACCAGTCTCTTGTACCAGTTAAAAAATTATCAAGCCCAATGATTTTTTTTATACCTAGTTTGTCACTACAAGCCGCAAAAAAATGCATAAAGTAATAACCCAAAAATCCGCCGCACCCTGTAATTATTATTGTTGCTCCCTTTAATTTGCTTTTTTCAACAGAAGATAGTTTATCATATATATAATCTATGTCCTCATTTAACACACTGTTTTCAATCGTTTCAGTCATTTTTTGTCTTTTTTAAATATTAAATTCTCCTTACCAAACTTTCCAGGGCGGTGTTTTGCTTTCCCATAATTCTTCTAGTACCATTTTGTCCCTAAGCGTATCCATTGGCTGCCAAAAACCCGTATGCCTATAGGCCACCATCTGTTTATCATAGGCTAATTTTTCCATGGGTTCTCTTTCCCATACCGTAGAGTCGCCAGATATAAAGTCAATCACTTTTAGCTCACAAACAAAAAAACCACCATTGACCCAAGCATTTTCATTACCACCATGTGCTGGTTTTTCTTTAAAACTTGATAATGTATCATCATCCGGCTTTAAATTAAAAACTCCAAATCTCCCTGGTTGCGATACTGCTGTAATCGTTGCCAATTTACCATGCTGCTTATGAAAGTTTATAAGGTCACCTACATTGACATTGCTCACGCCATCACCATAGGTAAGACAAAATGTTTCATCGCCAAGGTATTCTCTTACGCGTTTAAGCCTCCCGCCCGTCATTGTATTCTTACCTGTATCAACCAGTGTTACTTTCCAGGGTTCTGCCTCACTTTTATGCACAATCATTTTATTATTTTTCATATCAAAAGTAATATCTGAAGTATGCAAAAAGTAATTTGAGAAATACTCTTTGATAACATAAGATTTATAACCTGTACAAATAATAAATTCTGTCAAGCCATGGGCTGCATATATTTTCATAATATGCCACAAAATAGGCATGCCTCCAATTTCAACCATTGGCTTTGGTTTTATCCCACTTTCCTCGCTAATTCGAGTGCCAAATCCACCTGCAAAAATAACTACTTTCATCTGTTTAGTTTATAATGTTTGTATGTGCTAATATTTTTGATTCCCATTCTAATTGCGGTCTAAGAATTCCAGGAATTTTTCTTTTAAAGTCATGCTTTCGTTTATTAATATCTTCAATCACTTCAAAGAACAGGGCATCCTTTGCCTCTGCTAAAACGATAAATGGATTATAACTATCCACTGCCAGTCTAACAGTATACCCCCCGTCATTCAGCGTGTTTTCGGGAATCCACATAATTGTTTGATGTAATCCTACCTTTGGCAAATCTGTGTGCGTCTCTTCAATGCTAATAAAGGCAAGTTCATTTTTGGCATTGATAAGATGCATATTAGGAAAAGGTTTTTTTTCTGATTCAAACACCTCATAAACATATTCGATACCAAATTTCTTATCCATCTCTACAAAATCTATATCGTTGTAGTTTGAATCTATTAACCTGGTACTATGGATTTTAACCACTTCACCACCTGGTCTCTCCCCCTCTTTCCATACTTTCTTAGTCAGGTTTACATTTTCGTTACTTAGGTATTGGTTGACAATGGCACCTGTCTCCCCGATGTTCACAATCTTTCCGTTTTTCAAATATATGCAGCGATTGCATAGGCTATTCACTGCCGACATATTATGACTTACAAATAAAATGGTTCTGCCAGATTTTGAAACATCCTGCATCTTACCGATACATTTCTTTTGAAATTCGGCATCACCAACGGCTAATACCTCATCAATAATTAATATTTCAGGCTCAAGGTGTGCTGCAACGGCGAATCCCAACCGCACGGTCATCCCTGACGAATATCTTTTTACAGGCGTATCCACATAAGCACTCACACCAGAAAATTCTATAATTTCCTCTATCTTCCCGGCTATCTCCTCTTTGGTCATGCCCATGATGGCGCCATTCAGGTAAATATTTTCCCTGCCAGTAAGTTCTGGGTGGAATCCCGTCCCTACTTCTAGCAAACTTGCCAGTCTGCCTTTTAACTTTATATTTCCGGTAGTTGGTGAAGTGATACGAGACAATATCTTCAATAAAGTAGATTTACCCGCACCGTTTTTTCCTATGATACCAAGTACCTCGCCCTCCTGCACTTCAAAATTAATATCTTTCAAAGACCATACGTAGTCACTTGTTGCCGTTTGCTCACGTACATTCTCTTGGCCTACCTTCAAAAAAGGATCTTCCTTACCTCTAACCCTCGCCCACCAACGATTTAAGTCATGCGACAAAGTACCAGTACCCACAAGCCCCAGCCTGTATTGCTTCGATAGGTTTTCAACTTTAATTACTGTATTCGACATTTTTATAATTTATACTTGAAAACTGTTGCTTATACAGTATCCATAAAACTCTTCTCTGTTCTGTTGAAAATAATAATTCCAACCACCATAATCACCACAATCACACCTGCACTATATAAGAGGTGCATGGCACTTATTTGTCCCGCCCCTAAAAACGAATACCTGAATGCTTCAATAATTGGTGTAAGAGGATTAAGCATTACTAATTGCTTAATCAGCGGCGACTTATTATTTAATTCCGACAAAGGATAAATCACAGGCGTGCCGTACATCAATAGCTGCACGCCAAAAGTTACCAAATGTGTTAAATCTCGATATTTTGTGGTCATAGAAGATATAATCAATCCTAGTCCCATCCCAAATGCCGCCATCATCAATATCAACACTGGCATCAACAGCATATAACCATTGGGGTGCACCGTGTCCTCTGTTATCAAATAATAAACCATAAAAGCCGTGAATAGCAAAAATTGAATACCAAACTTGATAAGGTTCGACATAATAATTGACAATGGCGTGATAAGGCGCGGGAAGTAAACCTTTCCATAAATATTAGCATTTGATACAAATATTTTAGAGGTTTTATTGATACAATCGGCAAAATAACTCCAGGCGGTAATGCCACTCAAGTAAAATAATACTTGCGGTAACCCATCTGTAGATAATTTTGCTATATTTCCGAAAATGATAGTAAAAGTAATCGTGGTAAGAATAGGCTGGATAAAAAACCAAGCTGGTCCTAAAATGGTCTGTTTATAAACGGCTACAAAGTCCCGTCTCACAAAAAGCATCAGTAAATCTCTGTACTTCCATACGTCTTTAAGATTCAAACTCAACCAACTTGTTGTTGGTTGAATGACCATCGACCAGTTTTCTTTCCCTTTTTCTACCAAGCTATCTATTGCCATTTATATTTTGAACGTTTGGTTACAAACATTTATTGAGCTGCTAAGGTCGTTAATATATGACTTATATCAAAAGCGATGTAACAAATATAACAAGAAATAATATAATAATAACTTAGTATTTTTATACGTAAAAATTTCTATTTTTGCAAAGTTTTCTAACTACCCTGTCAAATAATAGACGACCATCAGATGCTCACAACGAATGCTTTTTAATTCTTTTCATTTTTTACTTTTCTTTCCGATTGTGGTTTTTATCTACTTTAAAACACCACAAAGGTATAAATGGGTATGGTTATTACTTGCTAGTTACTACTTCTACATGTCGTGGAATGCCAAGTATCTTTTGCTTATTGTGTTTTCTACATTGATAGATTATTTTGCTAGTCTGAAAATGGGGAATATCCCTGAAAAGAAAAATAGACGTAAATACCTGATATTAAGCCTTTTAACAAACCTTGGATTATTATTTATCTTTAAATATTTTAACTTTTTCAGCAGTACTACTAACTACCTATTCGATTCCCTCCATATATTTTACCATATTCCTAAACTCAAAATACTGCTGCCTGTTGGAATTTCCTTTTATACTTTCCAAACACTGAGTTATACCATTGATGTTTACAAAGGGGAGATTAAGCCAGAAAAACATTTAGGCATTTTTGCAGTCTATGTGTCTTTCTTTCCTCAACTGGTAGCCGGACCCATCGAGCGGGCTAAAAACCTTTTGCCTCAATTTAGAGAGAAATTTGTGCTCAACTATAACGACATTCGCTATGGTCTCACATTAATGCTTTGGGGCTTCTTTAAAAAAATGGTGATTGCCGACAGATTAGCACCATTGGTGGCCCCAGTCTATAGCAACCCTGAGCATTATGACGGTATCAATTCTCTGATTGCCACCTATTTTTTCGCCTTTCAAATCTATTGCGATTTTTCGGGATATTCAGACATCGCCATTGGTGCTTCCTTGATTATGGGCTTCCGATTGATGCAAAATTTTAGGAGACCCTACTTTGCAGCATCAGTACAGGAATTCTGGAGCAGGTGGCACATCTCACTTTCCACTTGGTTTAGAGATTATGTCTATATTCCACTTGGCGGAAATAGGGTGAGCAATGCCAAATGGTATTTCAACATCATGCTGGTATTTGTGGTCAGTGGATTATGGCATGGTGCTTATTATACTTTTATCATTTGGGGATTCCTGCATGGATTTTATATTCTTTTTGGAAGAGTCACCTTGAACTTCAGACAAAAAATAAGCGCGCTAATTGGTTTAGACAAATTTCCTAAACTGATTAAATTTTTCAATATCACCATTACTTTCCACTTGGTACTTTTTGCTTGGATATTTTTCAGGGCAGCTTATATTACGCATGCAAAAATCATCATCAAAAATATTCTTTCTATAGATTTTAAAAGTATAAAAAGTCTCTCTGCTCACTTCATAAACTCCTTTGGTGGGTTAAATATACTTGATGGCAGTTTACTAACAATGTACGAAACGAGGGTTGCCATCTTTGCTGTGCTGATTATGGAAAGTGTCCATTATTTGCAAGAGCACAACAGCCCTTTGGTCCGTGACATTGGTAATAAACCTACTTGGTATCGTTGGTCAGGTTACATCGTATTTGCACTGTTAATTTTACTTTTTGGCAAGTTTACTGAAGAACAACAGTTTATCTATTTTCAGTTTTAGCATGATCATAAAAAAAGTCATACTTAAGTTATTTTTAATCAGCCTATTGCTAGGCGTGATTACCGCCACTATAATCTTAGCAATACCTAGTGATGATAATCACTACATGCTCGCTGTAAAAGATAAACATGCCAGGCTAGATTCCATTACCTCGCCAAAAATTATTATCATTGGTGGCTCAAATACCGCCTTTGGTATCGATAGTCAAATGATCGAGGACAGCCTTCATATGCCTGTGGTCAACATGGGAATACATGTAGGTTTGGGTCTTGAATATATGATTAACGAAGTGAAGCCTTCCATTAAAAAAGGAGATCTAGTGATTATGATTCCTGAATACAGTCTGCTATTCAGCAACGAAGAATCAGGAAAGAACGGGGTTTTTTATAAAACCTTTGAGGTATATCCCAAAGCGATTAACTATATAAATATAAACAATAGAATTCCTACTTTGTTAAATGCGTACGTTGCCATACTCCAATCAAAGCTAAAGTCGCAGCTTTTTGATTCCGAGGCAGAGCAACTACCGCATATCAAAAGAAATCACCAGGTGTATAGAAGAAATAGTTATAACAAAAAGGGAGATATGATTGCACATTTGAGCATGTCAACGCAGGTTTATAATAAAACAGATGACACATTTGAAAGTTTCAAAGAAAGAAAAATATCTGAAAAATTCCAAAAATGGACAAATAGTCTCTATCAACTTACAAAACAAAAACAGGCTACCATGGTGATGAGTTTTGCCCCTTCACCTAAAAGTATTTTTGACAAAAAGATTGGCAATAGCCTATTTACATCCCTAACTGAGCAAACTAAATTTCCTATTATAACAAATCCCGGTGATGTTGTATTTCCGGATAGTATGTTTTTTGACACGCGATACCATCTTTTGAAAAAGAGTAGAATGAAAAGGACGGAACAATTAATCCGAAGACTTAAAGCACTCCATTAATTCTTAAATATTTTTTTCACAATGCTATCTTTATCACTAACCAGACGAATAAAATATTGACCACTAGGAAAGCCTTGCAATGAAACATTAATCTTATTATTCCGATTATGAACTAAAGCAATTGGCTTGAACACTTTGCCAGAAATATCTGAAATTGAAACTTCAAATTTACGCCAATTACTATTGTCTATGACAATTGTAAAATCAGATTCTGTCGGATTAGGAAATACTTTTACTTCGTTAGCGTAAGCAAGGTCTTCATCATTACCAAGAATAGCCATGTTATCGGATAATTTTTCAAACCATAACTGCGCCATTTTCTCATAGCCAATATTATTTGGATGCCATTGATCCACCATTTCTGTCGCATAATTTATTCCTGCCCCATTCTCCATATCTACAACAATGACTTTAATATGGTCAGAATTAACGGCGTTAGCGATTAATTTAATACCATTATTAAAAACTTGTGTCTTCGGATTATTTGGACTTTCCTTAATAATCAAAGCCATAAATACGGTTACCTTAATTCCAGAACGGATTGCATATGCTTCAATCTCATCAAAAATTTGTCCCATCACACTAGCAGGTGTATTGGCCACATTATTGGTGCCAATATGTAATAAAATAACATTGGGATTGTAGGCGTCCAAATACGGTCCTGTTGTAACTTGGTCGTTTTTATTATATAAAAATGGGTTGTTCTGCACGATTTTTCCTGTGGTCAGTAATTTTCTTAAATCTCCTGCTTCAATCCCCGGAAAACCAGCATTTTCACTATCTGCCAGCAACGCTGATCCAGCATTTTCACTCCCTACAAAATCAAAATTATAACCTGCATTCGTTAATAGTTCATACAACTTTTTTCGATAGGCAATTCTTTCATTGAGTGGTCGTGTTGGTGATGGTGGGAGTCCATCCAAAGTACTATTATCATAGGTGATTGAATTTCCTAGCGGCATAATCCTCAATTGTGCCTGAACTGAATTCAACATACTCATCAAAATACACGCAATACTTAATATTTTATTCATCAATAATCAATGGTTCATCATTAATATAACTACTTATTTGGTCATACCATGTTAACGTAAAAATGTCGCCTATAATCCTTTTCTTTCCTGCCCGCTGGCAGGCGGGTTCGCCCATGTATCGGCATACAATAAACCGTGGCGATGCTTCGAATTTTATACATCACCTGAACAAAAAATAATTCAGATTATTTATACGTCATTTTAAAATTAAAATGGTATAACACTATTCCTTCACAAACTTTTTTATGGCTGTAAACTCTTTACTACTAAGTGATAGGAGATAAAACCCTTTTGAGAGCATGGATACATCAATATTTTTTTTTATCATCACATCATGTTTTGTAAAAGCATCCACCATTAATATTTTTCCACTCATATCATAAACGCTTACTTCAAAATTTTCATAAATATTATTGGTAAACGAAAAACTTAATCGATCCTCATTTATAGGATTAGGAAATAGCTTAAGATTTGTAGATATATCTTTTTTGTTTACACCAAGAAAGACATTGGAGCAGTAATCTAACCGATTATTAGCATGGTTCATAATCTCCGATGGCGCTAAAACTCTATCATATACGGCTAATTCGTCAATTAGTCCCTTATAGAAAAAACGATCCATATTAATTCCCGAAACAAGATGACCAAGGGTAATGGGCGAGGCAGAATTGAACCCACTGCTGTAAGTATATGACTTTTTATCAACTTCTATTCCATCTATATATATCCTATTTTCATTATTATTTCCATCCCTCACCGCGGCTATGTGATGCCATCCACCATCATTAATCTTCAGTCCCTTACCACCCAAATAGGGAGCAGCAGGATTGTTATCGTTATCCCTTAATTGAAATCTTATCGTTCCATCATTTGTTGTACCATCAAACGGATCCCCTTCTATTCCAATCCACCAATGAACCCCAATACCATCTTCTGTCGTACGCTCATCTCTACCAACAATCACCACATTATCTGTAAACGCATTAAAGTCAGAAGCCATCCAGAATTCTATCGAAAAGCTAGCACTTACACCCCAATCAAAAGTACCATCATCTGGTATTTCAGCGCCTTGACTAGCAGCATTATCAAAAAATAAGGTAGATGAACCAATTTGAATGGGCGATGCGGCGGTCACAAAAACAGGGCAGTTGACATCAGGCTGAGTGCCGCAACCAGCATTATTTCCCTTTTCATCAATAAAAACTACACCTGATTGTTCATCAAATTTCCAATAGTGCTGCATCCCTTCAGGACAAGTTTGGGCAAAACTATCTACAAAAATTAAAGTTGATATTAAAAAAAATAAGCTCCTTAAAAAATAATATTGTTTTCGTGAAACCATATTAGCAAATGTTATAAAATTAAATACTCCTAAAAAGAAGCTGTAAAATAGTAATTATAGTTAGTAAAAATTAAGTACTTATACTGTATTCAGTACCTCCACTTTATTTTTATAAAAAGATAAAATACACGGCCTAAAAAGTCAATAATTGATATTATGACGATAAAAAACTGTAAAAGTTGTTTATTAAAAGGATAATTAATTTAAAATACAATGCAAGAAATTAAAACTAGGGCAACTATTTTACTAGATTTTTGTCCTCCCACTCACAAAAATGTATAATTTTTATCCATCTTTCTTCAAAAACTTACATCTTATATCATCTCAAAACCCATATAGTAAATACTGCCTATATCCTAAATAATTAACATTTACTTCGGTGACTTAAAACCTTTTATCATTTTATTAACAATATATTTCACTGTACACATATTTAAAAAATAAAAAACTACCAATCTACTCCAAATATAACATTTGCACTCCTAGAAAAAATGCATTCTACCCAAGAATTATTTCATGTACAGTACAATAAAACATTGATAAATGCAATTATTCTTATAGACAGTAAGTTTGTGTCGGAATAAAGTATAAACCAAAACACCACCACATGATTAGACAATTTATTTTTTTTGCAATACTTATCACTACTACTTTTTCAACTCTACTACTTAACGCACAGGAAAAGCCAAGAATTCTTATATCAACGGATATGGGTTTTGGAAATAGCAACGGGGAATCTAGCGATGAAGATGATCAACAAAGCATGGTACACTATTTACTCTATGCAGACATTGTTGACACTGAGGCAATCATTGCCTCTCCACCATATGGAAGAGTAGCCGCCATCCATGAAGTGTATGACGCCTATGAAAAAGATTTACCCAATTTAAATACTTGGGGTAATTATCCTACAAGAGCGTACTTAAATAACATCACCAAACAGGGTGCTTTGACAGGTACCGCTCCTGGAAGTGGTAAAAGCACAGCAGGTTCTAATTTAATCATTCAACAAGCCCATAAGGATGATTCCAGACCTCTTTACATTTTGGTTTGGGGTAGTATCACTGATTTGGCACAGGCATTGTATGATGATCCAACTATAAAGAATAATATTAGGGTATATAGCTTACGTATCTGGAATACCGATAAGGATCCAGAGAGCAGAGAATATATTTTTAATAATCATAAAGATTTATGGTGGGTAGAAAATTACACGTCATTTATCGGAATGTTTAAAGGAGGAAACCAATCAGGAGATTTGGGCAATGACACCTTTATTGACACCAACCTAGCGGGTCATGGGTATTTAGGTGCATTTTACAAGAATCTAGGTAGAAAAACCATACAAATGGGAGATACACCTTCGTTTTTCTACCTATTGTCTCCATTAATTGCCAACGTAGGAAACCCTAATGATCCAACCTCACAAAGTTGGGGTGGTGCATTTGTTAAAACAAATCATGGACCGAACTATTGGACTGATGACCCAAATCCAAGTCTTAAAGAAGGAACTTGGAACTGGCCTGCACCTAATGGTACACCTGCCTATGGTGCAAAAACCATTAACAAGTGGCGAGTAGCCTTTTTAAGAGATTTTCAATCTAGGATGGATAGGGTATTATCCAAAAAACAATCTGATGAACCGCAAAAAGTTGAGCGCATCTCTTTGATAAACGCAACGACCGGACAACCCATTACTGGATTTGATCCAATCATAGAAGGATCTGAAATAAATTTAAGCACTTTACCTACTAAAAACATCAACCTGAGGGCAACCGTAAATCCGACCATTGTAGGAAGTGTGAAAGTAACCTTGGACGGCAATACAGTCACTGAAAACATCGCGCCATACGATTACTATGGAAATGGCTCCGGTAGTCTGAATGTAGGACAACATACCATCTCTGCCACCCCATATACTCTAAGTCAAGGAAATGGTGATAAAGGAACTGCATTGACTATTAACTTTAGCGTGGTTGACAATGACCCACCAAAGGATGAAGAACCGAAACCTACTTCTCAGGAAGTATTAAGTTTTTCGCTAATAAACATGGTTACAGGCCAGGCGGTTGCGGGGTATGAATCTATTACAGAAGGCGCGGTTATAGACTTAAACATCTTACCAACATCTAAACTAAATCTACAAGCAAATTTGAATCCTACCATAGTTGGCAGTGTAAAAATGACATTGGATGGCGCCACTGTTACTGAAAACATTGCTCCTTACGCCTTTTATGGGGATGGATCAAGTAATCTAAGCGTTGGTCAACACAGCATTTCAGCAACACCTTATACTTTAGGTCAAGGAAATGGCGATAAAGGAATTGCATTGACGGTTAACTTCAGTGTCGTTAACAATGGTCAACCAAAAGATGAAGAGCCGAAACCTACTTCGCAGCAAGTAGTAAGTTTTTCTTTAATGAATATGGTCAGCGGAAAAGCTATTGCTGGATATAATCCAATTACTGAAGGGATGGTAATTGATCTTGCTAATTTGTCAACTTCAAAACTAAACATACAAGCTAATTTAAATCAACCGGTTGTGGGGAGTGTTAAAATGACACTTGATGGTGCCACAGTTACTGAAAATATCGTACCCTATGCATTTTATGGCAATGGATCTGGTAGCTTAAGTGTTGGTCAACACACCATTTCAGCCACACCTTATACCTTAGGACAAGGAAGCGGCAACCAAGGGGTAGCTTTAGAAATAACCTTTAGCGTTGTTAATACTGGCAATGAACCTCCTGCTCCTCAGCCTGATAAGCAAACCGTAGAAAGTTTTTCTCTGATGAATATGATAACAGGACAGGTAATTGCAGGGTATGAGACCATCACTGATGGTAGTGAAATTGTGCTAAGTGAATTGCCGACGACATCGAAATTAAACATTCGTGCAAACTTAAATCCTACCGTGGTAGGCAGTGTGATTTTTAATTTAGAT
>CAYRIF010000065.1:0-14863 GCA_964424205.1 uncultured Roseivirgaceae bacterium
TTACTGCCAATTTGTGTGCCGGCATAAATTTTTACCCCAGCATGAATAATGGTATTGTCGTTTATAGTAACATCATCTCCAATATATGTATTAGGATAAACTTTTACATTAGCTCCTAATTTTACCCGATCTCCAATATAGGAGAATGCACCTCGGTATATTCCTTCTCCTACGTCACATTTTTTTCCAATATGACTAGGTTCTTCAACTCCTGATTTTTCAAAACTTTTTATTTTGTGGTATTCCTCGAGCAATGTTGTGAAACTGGCATAGGCATCTTCCACGCGAATCAAGGTTGATTTTACTTCCTGTTTAGGATTAAAATCTTTGGAGACAATAATAGCACTCGCCTTGGAGGAGTATACATGGTTTTCATATTTGGGGTTTGCTAGAAATGAGATGTATCCAGCTCCAGCATCTTCAATACTTCCTATGTTATCTATTTTAGTTTCTCCGTTTCCTAAAACCTCTCCTCCTAAAATTTCGGCAATACTGTTTATAGTAAAATACATTTATTTCTTGGCTAATTGGCGCAAAGATACATTTTTAGGATAGCATAGGTAATATTTTTTAACAATTTTACTCATTGCTTTGATATTTGGTAAGTCAGAAGCTTCTGCAACATCTATTACTTTGTCGCTTTTTGTGATGATATTAATGGACTGCCCCTCCGACACATAGGCGGCATTGGTCAATGATCCTGTGTCCATAAAATATTGCAAGTCGCCTTTTTTTAGTTTTAATTTTTTGGCAATGTCTTTTTCAATTTTAGTAATTTCTTCTTTGCTGAATTTTTTGTTCGACAATATTACTTTAAAAAGTTTTCTGTTAATTAGCATCGAACAGAGGGAAGATAATATTTTATCAGCATGATTGATCCATATTTTAATTACAGCCCAGATGTCGTAATCATCGAGCTGGCAAAACTGCTCAATATATTTTTGGTCTTTTTTGAGTTGTTGTAGGCTAACCTTGTTTTCAAGGAATAATGCTAGCGCTGGAGTGGTAAATAATTCCTCTTTACGTTTATGCAATGCCTTTGCTCTTGCAATTATTTTCGAAAGTAAAATCTCAGCACTCACTGATGTTTTGTGCAAATAAACTTGCCAATACATTAATCGTCGAGCACTTAAAAAGTTTTCAATGCTATAAATGCCTTTTTCTTCCACTACTATATTATCATCTTTTACTTCTAGCATTTTGATTATTCGTTCTGCACCAATAGTTCCTTCTGATACACCAGTAAAAAAACTATCTCTGTTGAGGTAGTCAATGCGGTCAATATCCAGTTGACTAGAAACTAACTGATGAAAGAATTTTCTTTTATACTTCCCTGTAAATATTTTAATTGCTAAGCTAAGCTGATTGTTAAAATGTTCGTTGAGCGTTTGCATGATCAGAAGCGAAAGGTCTTCATGATGTACATTGTCTAGGATGCTATTTTCCAAAGTATGCGAAAAAGGGCCATGACCAATGTCGTGTAGTAAAATAGCGATTTGAGCAGCTTCAAATTCTTCGTTATTTATTTTATGTCCTTTGCTCCGTAAATTATTTAGCGTCACGCCCATCAGGTGCATCGCCCCTAATGCATGATGAAATCTTGTGTGGTGTGCACCTGGATATACATAATCAGATAAACCAACTTGCTTGATTCTACGTAACCTTTGGAAGTAAGGATGTTCAATGATTTCAAATATTAAATCACTGGAGATTGTAATAAAACCGTAAACAGGGTCGTTAAAGATTTTTTTCTTGTTCAATGTTTGAGGTTATTTACTTAATTTTGATTAACTAACTATTTAAAGAGAATTATATATGCAAAGATACAGTATTTTGTGGGCAGATGATGAAATTGATTTGCTCAAACCTCACATTTTATTTTTAAAAGAAAAAGGGTACGATGTAACGGGTGTTAACAGCGGGGCAGATGCCATCGAACAGTGTGAAGAGACAAGGTTTGATGTGGTTTTTTTAGACGAAAACATGCCTGGAATGAGTGGGCTTGAAACATTAACAACAATCAAGACCGCAAAGCCTGCTTTGCCAGTGGTAATGATTACCAAAAGTGAGGAGGAGTATATTATGGAAGAAGCGATTGGCTCAAAGATTGCTGACTATTTAATCAAGCCTGTAAACCCAAACCAAATCCTACTTTCAGTAAAAAAAATATTGGATAACCGACGGTTGATTGATGAAAAAACCACCATGGGCTATCAGCAAGATTTCAGAAATATCAGCATGGCGTATAATGATGATATCAATTACCAGGACTGGATTGATATTTATAAAAAACTTATATATTGGGAGTTAGAGATTGACCAGACAGAAAATAGAGACATGTCTGAAGTGTTGGATATGCAGAAAAGTGAGGCGAATTCTAATTTCACAAAATTTATTATTGAAAATTATAAGGACTGGCTCAATGAGCCACATGTAGAAAAGCCATTGCTGTCCCATCAAGTGATGAAAAATAAGGTATTCCCTCTACTCGAGGAGGAAGTGCCGGTATTTTTTATTGTTATTGATAACCTTAGGTTCGATCAATGGAAAGCAATTGAACCGATGATTTCAGACTATTTTAATGTACAGCATGAGGAGGCATATTTTTCTATCTTACCTACCACGACGGCCTATTCACGTAATGCTATATTTTCAGGTATGATGCCTTCTGACATGGCAAGGTTTTATCCAGAATTATGGAAGGGTGAAGACGAAGAAGGGGGGAAGAATAACGCTGAGAATAAATTTCTAGAGAAACAACTGGAGAGAAATAACCTGAATATTAAGTCGAGCTATCATAAGATTAAAAATATGGCAGCTGGTAAAAACCTAGCAGGGAGTATCAATAATTTAATGGCCCATGACCTGAATGTGATTGTTTATAATTTTGTAGATATGCTATCGCATGCTCGAACGGAGATGGAAATGATTAGGGAGCTGGCACCTGATGAATCTGCCTATCGATCGCTAACAAAATCTTGGTTTTTACATTCTCCTTTGTTTGACATTCTTAAAAACATCTCTGAAAAAAAAGCAAAGGTGATTATCACCACCGATCATGGTATGGTGCGTGTGAAAAAACCCTATAGAATTATCGGTGATCGGAATACAAATACTAATTTAAGGTATAAACAGGGCAAAAATTTGGGTTTCGATGATGATAATGATGTGCTGGTAAGTAGGAATCCCGCTGAATTATACCTGCCTAAAACAAATGTATCTACAGCCTATGTTTTTGCTGCGGAGGATTACTTTTTTGCGTATCCTAATAACTATAATTATTACGTAAAATATTATAAGGATACCTTTCAGCATGGTGGTATTTCAATGGAGGAAATAATCATTCCTTTGGTAACGTTGTCTACGAAATGATTTTGGAAGAAATCTATTCTACAGCCCCCATCAGAGTCTCTCACAGCGTCTGCCTGGCTACGTTCAGATGGGGATGTATGATGTTGTTTCATAAAACGCAGCGTCCGTTTCAGGAGACGATGTGTGAGGTTAGATTTGATTTTTTTTAATTTGAAAGTGCTCACATCAATCAATATTTCATCATTGCCCTCCGTGGCAAAAGAGATTATCAAGCAAGCTGGTGATTATAAAATTTGGCTATTTGAGGGAGCGATGGGCGCAGGAAAAACTACTTTGATAAAGGCAGTTTGTGAGGCAATGGGTGTAGCGGATTTGGTGAGTAGCCCTACTTTTTCTTTGGTCAATGAGTATGAGGCAAGAGAAGGGACTATTTATCATTTTGACTTTTATAGGATAAAAAATGAGGAGGAAGCAATGGATATTGGTGTGGAAGAATATTTTTATTCTGGGAATTACTGTTTTTTAGAATGGCCTTCAAAAATCATTTCATTAGTTCCTGAAAAATTTCTTCGTATATTTATCACGGTAAATGAAGACAATACACGCACCATTCAATTGGTAAAACATGAAAAAACATAGCAGCACAGAAATCGCTAAACTTGCAAAACAAGTAAGTTTGCGTCCGCAAGAATCTCCATTAAAAATTAAAAGCGGTAAACACGCACTCTATCTGGGAATTCCCAAGGAGACAGCGCTTCAAGAAAAACGGGTGGCACTGACCCCTGAAGCGGTAGCATTACTAGTTAATAACGGACTGGAGGTATGGGTGGAAACTGGAGCGGGAGCGCTTTCTAAATTTTCGGACACTGAATATAGTGAGGCAGGAGCTATTATAAAGTACGCCGCTAAGGAGGTTTTTGAGGCAAATATAATCCTGAAAATTGAGCCCCCTTCGCTCACAGAGATTGGCTATATGAATCAGGGCATCACGCTTTTATCGACATTTCAGATGGGCAACCAAAATGTAGCGTATGTTAAGGCACTCAATAAAAAAAGAATTACGGCAGTGGCTTTTGAGTTATTGGAGGATAAAGCGGAGGGTATGCCGGTAATCAGAGCGATGAGTGAAATTGCCGGTGGCCTTGCTATGTTGATTGCTACCGAGTATTTGAGTAATGTACATGGAGGTAAGGGAATTTTATTAGGCGGTATCACTGGGGTAGCGCCCTCTAAAGTGGTAATTTTAGGCGCTGGCACAGTGGCTGAATATGCTGCCCGTACCGCCATTGGGCTTGGTGCAGAAATACAAATTTTCGATAATCATATTTATAAGCTTCGCAGAATAAAACATGCATTAGGGCATTTGATTTACACGTCAATTTTGGATAATGTAAAACTAGGAAAATCGCTTGCAGAGGCAGATGTGGTCATTGGTGCTGTGCGTGCCGAGAAGGGAAAAATTAGGTGCTTCATTACAGAGGATATGGTGATGACCATGAAACCTAATGCCATACTTATTGATGTTAGTATTGATCAAGGAGGCTGTTTCGAAACCTCAAGGATTACCTCTCATGAAAAACCTACTTTTGTAAAACATAATGTGATTCATTACTGCGTTCCTAACTTGACCTCTCGTGTCGCTAATACTGCTTCTACAGCGCTTAGCAATATTTTCACACCTATTTTGTTAGAAATAGCAGAAGAAGGAAGTGTAGGGGAAATGATCTTCTGCCATCAATGGTTCAGGAGAGGGGTGTATGCTTACAACGGTAGTTTGAGTAACATCCACATTGCCAAAAAATTTAACATGAACCATATTGACTTGGGTTTGCTTTTAGCTGCTAGGATGTAAATGTTATTGGATGCCTTTAGAAGCCATTCAACTTTATAATTTTGACGTCATTCCTGCGAAGGCAGGAATCTGATGATTTAGTAATTGATTAAAATAAGGGTGAGTATGGTATATTTAGAGTCTCTTTAGATGCCGTACGTTTATATGTAAACCATGATATTACATAACGCAAAAGTTTATAATTTAGCTAATAACACGCCTTTGATATGAAAGCAACCAGCTTTAAAATACTACTACTCATTATTTTACTATATACTTTTTCTTGCCAAGAAAAAAAAGAGAGAGTAAAGGCAGAAAAACGCAATCCAGAACTAGAAGAAACAGCACGAGAGATAATGAAAACTGCCTACTACTGCTCTTTAATTACCCTCGACGAAGACAATCAACCACGTGCAAGAATCATGGAACCTTTTCCGCCCGAAGAGGATATGACCATTTGGCTCGCTACCAATCCAAAAAGTAGAAAAGTTAAGCAACTCAAAAAAAACTCAAAAGCAACGCTGCAATATTTTGATAAAAATAATTTGGGGTACGTATCGCTGATGGGCAATGCCTATTTGATAGATGATGAAAAGATCAAGCAAAAGTATTGGCGAGATTCATGGGCGTCATTCTATGCCAACCAAAAAGAAGCCTATCTGCTCATCAAATTTATCCCATACAAGTTAGAAGTTATTAGCGCAAAGCACGGCATCAACGGGGACTCCCTTACTTGGCAGCCGAGTGGTAGTTTGTTTTGATACCGCTGTGCTTCCATTTTCTCTTATCGTTTTTATATTCATTTCTTGGTAGACTAATTTTGAATGTTTCCCTGAAATTTCCACCCAAACAATTAGTAAATCACCATTTTTCTTCCTGATTATTACGGGGTATTCATTGTTAGTTCCTTTTACTGATATTGGATACCTGATTACTTTTTGGTCCGAAGAAATGAGTCTTAAGACGATGCGGTTAAGGAGGTTATTGTTTTCGCTTTCTTCTTCAGTGACTAATACAAAATTACCATCATCTGTTCCTATCATTTGTGGGTGATAGATTTTGTCCGATAGTAATGTTCTTTGCATAAATTCGTTGTTTTGCTTGTCTTTGCTCGTAAAGTAGATTCCTTTTTGACCACCCATGGTAAACCATGCAATGCCTATTTTTGTTCCATTAAACGCAATGGTTGGTCCCGTATGCGGGCATCCTCTGATTACCCAATTATCTTCGCCAATTCGCAACTGTTTTTCAAACGTGGCACCACTATTAGTCGATGTTAAGTAGAACATGTCTCTGATGCTGTCTTGAATAATATTTCGATAACCAATGTGTAAATCACCATTTGAATCATTGAAAATATCTGTTCTACAGCACTGGCATGTAGCGCCCGCAATTGGTTTTTCGTTTACAAATCCTAATTTTCCTTTTGTTTTTGCAAAAAAGAGTGTGCTGCCTTCTTTGTCTTTTTCTATGCGTCGAGCATCTAGCCAACTCATACCTAATTCTCCGTCTTTTAGCAATGTTAAATCATAAAAACTCTGATTATAGGAGGTGCTATCGGTGACTAGTTTTTGTTTTGGAGTCCATGATTTTCCCTTGTCAAATGATTGTGTGAAATACATACTACCTGCAAAACGACTTTTCGCAGTAGGAGTGCTGATTCTAAAAACCGCAAGCATTGTTCCGTCTTTTTTTGAGGCAACTTTAGCCATGCTTTCGTGGTGAGCGTGCATGCCTAATGTTTCTTTAATGTGTATAGGACTTCCAAAGGACTGTCGCTTTTGATCAAAGACGGCATATGCCAGTATGTTATGCAGTGTATCTACTTTTTCAGTCCAGCACAAGACTGGATTTGCGTGATTGTCTGTTGTCAAATAAGGACAACTTGCATGTATGGTGTTGTCAGTAATGGCTTGGGTAATGCCAATATTTCGACTTGCGTGCGCTTGATTTCGCGCTTCTTTATTTTGTTTACACGAAAAAAAGGAAGTGGTAGTAATGGCAACAATTAGCGCAGTAAGGTGTAAATTTTTCATTCTAGTATTTTTAAGTAGCCACACAACATCTTGTGTGGCTACATATTTCAAACAGATGCTTATTTAAAAGTATATCCCAAGCCAATATTAAATGTTCTCGGATCACCCGGGTTGTAGGATGTTCCCCACCTAGACTTGTGGCCTCTAGTGGCATAAAGTTTATCACCAACATTCAAGGTATTGAGCCAAAGATCAAACCCTTTTATTTTATAACCAAGTCTTACGTTAAATACACTAAACCCTTCATATTCAGCCGTATTTGCGGCATCCATGAAGTATTTTCCAATTTTTTGCCACTCGATAGATATGCTAAGCCCTTTTACTTGAGAAGGCTTATAGATCAATTCTGAATTGGCAATCCAATTTGGTGCAGACGGCATTTTATTGCCATTGTATTCCTTGCCCTTTTCTACATACTTTGCAAATTCATGCTTGGCATTAGAACCACTAAACCTAAAGCTAAGGTCATTCACAGGGTTTATATTGACACCAAATTCAATGCCTTGGTGCGTTGTTTCCCCTGCGTTTTGATTAGCCAGTGAGCCATCATCAGCTTTTACTTGGATGATTTCATTTGATCCGTTTAGCATGTATAGCGCAAAATCTAGCGATACCTTATCTTTCATCAGATTGAGCCACCCTCCGAGTTCGTAATTATCATGCTTGGTCGGCTTCAGTGTTGGCACTTTTACACCACGGTATAATTCACTTACTTGTGGCGGAACAAACCCCCTGCTGTAGTTGGCATAAATTCCTGATCCGTTGCCTAAATCATAAGTAAATCCTATTTTTGGAGTGAATGCACTAAAGGTATTTTTAGAGTCAGGGGCTCCGGAAAATGCTTCAACACCTAGGTTATTATTATAATCATAGGTGAATGCATCGTACCTGATGGCAGCCGTAAATTTCAGTTTGTCTGTCGCCTTAATTTCTCCCTGTACAAATGCGCCTGCATTGAAAAGGTTAACTTTATAGTCTGTTTTTACAGAATCAGTTTTTGTGAACGTATCATAAATACCCTCATTAGTTTTGTGAATCTTAATATAGTTGGCGATATAGGTATTTGGACTCGCATCTATGCTAATACCTCCTGTAACAGATACGGCATCATTAAATACCTGATAGTGTTGTGCAATTAAACCATAGCTGTCAAAGCTATTATCATTGACTTCGCCATGTGCTAGATTAGGATCTCCTCCAGGGTTTCCATAACGCTTGTCATCCTTCACTCGGTATGATGGATTTTGCTTGATAGCGTTATTTCTATAAAGCAAAATTAGCTTTGTCTTGCTGTGTGTATTCCACCTGTGAATTAAATCAGAGTGAAAACGCAAGGCCGTAACATCTCTATTGGTAAAAGTATGTTGTGAAGAATATTTTTGACCAAAAAAGTTAGCACTGTCCAAACTTCCCGTCATGTCTGTTACATAATCAATATAGGTAAAGGCGTTATTCCATGCTGTGTTTTTACTGATGTTATAATTTACTTTTCCTGTAAGTGAGAGCTTGTCAAAATTGCTGTGTTTTCTATATCCATTTCTTCTGTTGGCGTAATAACCACCTATGTAAACACCTACTTTGTCAAAAGTATTAGAATAACTAAAATCAGTTCGTTTATAGCCACGGTTACTTCCTTGAATAGAAAGTTTTCCGACAGGTACAGCAGTAGGTCTCGGAGTGATAAAATTGATGGCGCCACCTATGGCTTCACTGCCATAAATAGAAGAGTAGGGCCCTCTGATTACTTCAATGGCTTTGGTCGCTGCTAAATTAATTTCTAATAAAGCATTGTGATTGAAAACACCACTTGTGCGAATCGGAATACCATCTTCCATGTATAAGAAAATACTTTTGGTAGAGATTGGCTGACGAATGGCCATCATATGTTGTTCATTGCCTAAATCAACCATGTAAACGCCACTCACTTTGTTGAGCAATTGGTCGGCAGAAGTTGCTTTCGTATCGTCAATGATTTGTGCGTTCAGTGATTCAATGGCCACCGAAACATCTTTTCTTTCTTGGGCATCTCTATTGGCACTTACTACAATTTGATTTAGTGTTTTTAGAGATTGTTTCAGATAGATAAGTCCCGAAACTTCCGACACTGGCTTGGTAATCGTTTCATATCCAATGGAAGTGATTTCTATGGCCTCTACGTTATCAGTGTTTTGTAAGCTAAATTTTCCTTGTGAGTCTGTAACTGTACCAACTGTTGTATTTTGAAGTACTACCGAAGCGCCAATAATTGGTTCGGCGGTTTGTTGATCGATGATTTTACCGGTAATTGTTTGTGCCACTATTTGGGTCGATAATAGTAGTACGAACCCAAGTATGGTATATATTTTGTATAAATATTTCATAAGTATTTTTTTAATGGTCGGTCTAATGACCGGCTAAGGTTATTTTTAAAATGAATAATACAATGTGTGTGACTGAGGCATCAAACTTTGTGATTTGATGAATTAGTATAATTGTATTTTTTAGAATTGTGCCAATAGCAGCAACCTAATACCAGTTTAATTTTTAAAATGCCGTATAAATAATCTGAATTATTTTATGCAGATACATGGGCGAGCCCGCCTGCCATCGGGCAGGAAAGAAACGAATCATATGCGGCATTTTGATGTTAAAATAGTATAACTCCAAACAGAAGATAATTAAAACAGCATCTCTTCGGAAATACGATGGTTAGGTGCTTTGACTTTGGCAATTAAACCAGTCTAGGTGGAGGGGTAGGAATATCTAATGCATATTGTTTGGCAATGTGAGTATCAAATGCGTTAAACTTACATCTGATTGCCATGTTATTTACATTGAATTCAAGATTCGAAGTTGTATGGATGAAAGGCAAATTTAGTTTAATGCGTTGTGGTAACTGTTTGTTTTGAGATTCTTCTTGTTTTTGTTTTAACTCTTTAATGAGGTAACAAGAACCTTTACAGATTGAAATGGGATCATCCTTTTCTTCACAAAGAACGGTTGCAATGTATTCCTTATTGATTAAATAATCAATATATGGTGTGTAAACGCGTAACTGTAAAGCCACATACAGTGTGAATAAAAATATGGCTATGGCTTTGCGTGCACCCATGATGTAAAGGTAGTTTGGAGATAGTTATTAGCAAAGAAAACTGCTCATAAATTTCACAGAACTTCTCATAAGTTTCAAACTTTTGAGAAGTTCAATTTGGATACTATCCCAATTCCTTCAAACTTTCCTCAATGGCTTTAATCTTAGCTTCAGCATCTGCCTGTTTTTTCTTTTCTGTAGCCACTACTTGCTCGGGTGCATTATTCACAAAGCGCTCGTTGCTTAGTTTTTTGGTGACGCCAATCAGAAACCCTTTGGTATATTTTAACTCTTGCGCCAGCTTCTCTTTTTCTTTTACCGGATCAATTGTTTCGGTCAATGGAATAAAAAACTCGTCACCTTTGATGATGAAACTCGATGCGCCCTCCACATTTTCGTTAGTGTATTTGATAGCGCTCAAGTTGGATAATTTTTTAATTACCGCCTCAAATGGTTCGAATGATGCTTTACTTTTAGTTTTTATGAATAATTCAAGTGTTTCCTTCGGACTGACCTGTTTGGCATTTCTGATATTTCTAATGTTGGTTACCACTTCGAATGCTGCCCCAGTGTGTTCCAGAATTTGCTTGTCAAATGCCTGTGCCTTTGGCCATTCTGCCACAATTATAAAGTCATCTCCTTTTCTTTCTTTGATCAAGTGCCAAATTTCTTCAGTAATAAAAGGCATGAAAGGATGTAGCAGTCTCATTAATTTTTCCAGATACCCGATGGTCGTATCATACGTCACCTTGTCGATAGGCTGCTGATAGGCAGGTTTAATCATTTCTAAATACGAAGAACAGAAATCACCCCAAATTAATTTGTAGGTGCTCATCAGCGCATCTGAGATTCTATATTTACTAAAATGGTCGTCTATCTCAGCCACCGTCTCATTGAATTTTGCATCAAACCAATCCAAAGAAATTTGATTTGGATTCGCTAGACTCTCATCTATCTCCCAGCCTTTGATAAGTCTGAAAGCATTCCATATTTTATTGGCAAAATTCCTACCTTGCTCAATGAGTTTTTCATCATATAGCAAGTCATTTCCTGCTGGTGAACTGAACAGCATGCCTGTCCTCACGGCATCAGCACTATATTTTTCTATGAGTACGAGTGGGTCAGGAGAGTTGCCCAATGATTTAGACATTTTCCTTCTTTTCTCATCTCTTACAATCCCTGTCAGGTACACATTCTTAAAGGGAATCTCATCTCTATATTCTTTCCCAGCAATAATCATTCGTGCCACCCAGAAAAATAGGATTTCAGGAGCCGTCACCAAATCATCCGTCGGATAATAATAGTTGATGTCTGCATTATTAGGATTAGAAATTCCGTTGAAAACCGAGATCGGCCACAGCCATGACGATGCCCACGTGTCCAATACATCTTCATCTTGTCGCAGGTCAGCAGCAGTAAGGTTGGCATCCTTTTTCTGTGCTTCTTCAAGCGCTTTTTCTGCTGATGCTGCTACAACTACACTGCCATCGGGTAGGTAATAAGCAGGAATTTGATGTCCCCACCACAGCTGCCTAGAAATACACCAATCTCTGATGTTCTCCATCCAGTGTTTGTAGGTATTGATAAATTTAGCAGGATGGAATTTGATATCACCGTTCACTACATAATCCAAGGCAGGTTTGCTGATGTCCTCCATTTTTATAAACCATTGCATGGATAATTTCGGCTCAATCACGGCATTGGTTCTTTCAGAATAACCAACTTTGTTGGTCATCTCCTCTACTTTCACCAACTGCCCCATTTCGTCCAAGTCCTTGATGATTTTTTTACGCACTACGAAACGGTCTAACCCAACATAAAATTGTGCCTTCTCATTGATCGTACCATCATCTGCGATGATATCAATGACCTCTAGGTTATGTCTTTGCCCGATTTCATAATCATTGATATCGTGGGCAGGCGTTACTTTTAGGCAACCCGTTCCAAACTCAGGATCTACATACTCATCGGTGACGATGGGTACTTCCCGATTGATAATCGGAATCAATACTTTTTTACCTACTAATTTTTTATAACGTTCGTCATTCGGATTGACACAAACGCCCGTATCTGCCAAAATAGTTTCAGGCCTAGTTGTCGCGATGGTCACCCACTCGTCTTCTGTCCCTATAATTTTATATTTCACATAAAAAAGCTTCGATGCCACCTCTTTGTGGTTTACTTCTTCGTCAGACAAGGCAGTTTTTCCCAACGGATCCCAATTCACCATGCGGATGCCACGATAGATATAGCCCTTGTTATATAAATCTACGAAAACGCTAATGACCTCTTTGTAATAGTCCTCATCCATCGTGAAACGAGTCCGTTCCCAGTCGCAGGAAGCACCTAGTTTTTTCAACTGTTCCAGAATAATACCACCATATTTGTCTTTCCACTCCAGGGCATATTTCAAAAACTCTGCTCGGGAAATATCTTTTTTGTCGATGCCTTTTTCTTTGAGCATGGCCACTACTTTCGTCTCGGTAGCGATAGACGCATGATCCGTACCTGCCACCCAGCAAGCCTCTTTGCCTTCCATTCGCGCTTTTCGTACCAGTACATCCTGAATGGTATTGTTCAGCATATGCCCCATGTGCAGAACGCCCGTCACGTTTGGCGGCGGAATCACCACCGTGTAGGGTTCCTTATCTGGGTTAGGTTCTGAGTGAAAAAAATCTTTCTCCATCCATTGTTGATACCACTTATCTTCGATGGCGGAGGCGTTATATTTTGATGAAATTGACATGTGCGTTATTCAAAAATTTTCTGGCTGTAAAAATAGATAAAATCGATGGATATCTGCGCATAAATAATTTGGAAGTATCATTCACCTAAAGAAAGCCATCTGCGTCATTCCTGAAAATTGAGAGTGACGAACAGTTTATCAGGAGTCTCTTTCATATAGCAAATTGTTTCTAACAGTTGTCTGCAATGGTTTCTTTTTTTTTTTGAAAACTTATACTTTTCTAAATATTTCTAGCAGCATTAATCGTATTTCTGCTTTAGACCGCTCCAAAAAGTCGAGGTGATAAAATATTAAAGTTTACGTTTCTTTTTCTAAGTACACGCTCATGTTGATGTTTGTCATTTCGACGGTAGGAGAAATCTACATGCGGAAAGCAGTTATTGTAAGTCGGTGTAATCTTGGGTTTAGCTCACTAAAATAAAAAATACGGCTCATTTTTGTTGAAATATGAGCCGTATTACCTACATTAGTGAGCCGAATGATGAAATATGAAAATGGATAACACCATAATAGACTTTATTAAAAGAAATACTAATTGCTCTTCGACTGAGATTTTACAAGGTATAGCTGAGAAAAAAAGCATCGCCACTGTAAAGCGGTTTTTATCTAAAAGCATAGCTGAGAAACTAATTATTTCAACAGGACAAGGGAAAGCTACACGGTATAGTTTATCTCCATATTATATGTTATTTCAGCATATTGATATGGAAAGATATTATGAAAGGGAAATTGATGAAAGAACAATCAATGAAAATTTTAACTTCTCTTTGATTACAGATATTCTTCCTCAGGTTAGTTTGTTTATGAAGGAAGAAATGGATAAATTAAATGAGTTGCAAAAAGTTTACACTAAGAATAAATCCGAACTAAGTGATTTAGAATATAAAAAAGAATTAGAGCGTTTGGCCATTGATTTAAGTTGGAAGTCATCACAAATAGAGGGGAACACCTATTCGCTGTTGGAGACAGAGCGTTTGTTACGAGAAAGAGAAACAGCACAGGGAAAATCGAAGGAAGAGGCTGATATGTTGTTAAATCATAAAGATACTATTAATTTTATTTTAAAGAATCCTGATTATCTATTTCCATTAACAATTTCAAAAATAGAAGACATACACAGTATGTTAGTAAAAGAACTTGGAGTGGAAAGAAATTTGAGAAAAAGACGTGTAGGCATATCAGGAACAAATTATAGACCTATAGACAATGAATTCCAGATTAGAGAAGCACTTCTGGAGATGTGTACGCTGATTAATGGAAAAAAAAGTGTTTTTGAACAAGCTTTTTTAGCTTTGATTTTAATCTCTTACATCCAACCATTTGTTGATGGAAATAAAAGGACCGCTAGAATCGTAAGTAGTGCAATATTGACTAATAATAATTATTGTCCTATTTCATTCAGAACAGTTGATAGTGTTGATTATAAAAAAGCAATGTTATTGTTTTACGAACAAAATAATGTAACAGCATTTAAAAATGTTTTTATAGAACAGTTTGAATTTGCAGTCAGTACATATTTTTAGCATTTAAAATAAATCAGAAAACAACTGCCCCCGCTAGAGCAAGTTTACAACTTGTGATTTTCTAAATATTTCTGGCAGTATTAATCGTATTTTCGCCTTAGATTGCTCCAAAAAGTCGAGGTGACAAAGTATTCAAGTTTATGTTTCCTATTCTAAATGCGCTCATGTTAATCTAAAGGACTATAGGAGAAATCTATAGGTGGAAAGTAATTGCTGTAATTCAGAATGCTATAAAATGAAGGGAGTAGATATGATGGGTTTTTATCTTAAAACCCCTTAAAAAAACACAATTTAATGTGATTTTGCTATTATTTCCCCTATGGCTAATGAAATTAATATGTAAAT
>CAYRIF010000066.1:0-10553 GCA_964424205.1 uncultured Roseivirgaceae bacterium
ATAGTAAGTGGGTTACAATTGTACTTTGTTAAAACGGTGAATAATGCGGGTTAATGAAATAGCGCAAAAATCCATGCACCTTAAAAATCCGTGATGGATTGTTAACACTAGACCCTATAGACACAAACCGTGGGAAATAGGAGAAGAAAAGCAATGTTCTTAGAAAGGCAAATCAAAAATTCAAAATCGTAAACCGTAACCCAATATCACCACTTTAATACCTGCATTCTATGCGCATCCAGTTTGATAAAAACAAAAAGAAAAATGGTAAATGCCCAAAGCGACGAGCCCCCGTAGCTAAAAAAGGGCAGGGGAATACCAATCACAGGAAACAATCCGATGGCCATGCCAATATTAATGGTAAAGTGCACAAACAATATACTTGTCACAGAATAGCCATAAATCCTTGCAAACCTCGACTTTTGCCGCTCTGCCAGAAATATCAACCGCAAAAATAATGTGGTGAAAAGGGCAACAAGAATTGAACTTCCTATCCATCCATATTCTTCACCAATGGTACTAAAAATAAAATCTGTACTTTGCTCTGGCACGAAATTAAACTTTGTTTGTGTGCCTTTCAGAAATCCTTTACCCGTTAATCCACCAGAGCCAATGGCAATTTTAGATTGCGTCACATTCCACTCTACACCTAGCGGGTCCGATCCTGGATTAAACAAAACTTGAATTCGCTTTTGCTGATGGGGCTGAAGCACATTGCTAAAAACATATCCTACACTAAAAATAATCCCTATAATGATCACTGCCCCACCAATAATTTGCAGCACAAATTTGGGTTTCTTTTCTTTTTTAAATAGTATAATCACAATGGCAATCAATGCAATGCCCACCACCAGATACCACTTCGCCACGAGCAGGGTTAATACGACAATCGTAATGGTGACAATGCCTGCTATGAGTATTAACGGTGACATCCCCTCCCTGTATAGCACCAATATAAATGACAAGAAGATAAGTACCGTTCCCGCATCTGGCTGCAACATGATTAACAATGCAGGAACCGCAATAATAGCCGCCATAATCAACACATCCTTCAGGTGATTGAACCGGGGATTATAATCACTGAAGTATTTAGCCAATACCAATGCGGTGGCAAATTTTGCCAGTTCAGAGGGTTGGAACTTGAAAATTCCAATGTCGTACCACGAACTTGCTCCTCCTATTTTACGAGTAAATAATACACCAATCAATAACAAAATGAATACGCCATAAAAAATATACGCAATTGAGTTATAAATTTTGAAGTCGATAATCATGATGGAGACAATGGTCACTATGCTTACTCCAATCCATAATAATTGCCTTCCAGAGTTGATGCTTAAAGAAAAAATGCTGATCGATTTTTCCACATCATAATCTGCGGCATAGATATTCAACCAGCCTACCAGCACCAACACCATATATAGCATCACGGTAAGCCAATCCATTTTGTCGATAAGTAAATCTCGCCTGTTCAATATACAAAGTGTCCTTTTAGTACATACTCCTCTAACCATGGTCTGGTTATCTCATGGTTTTCTCTCAAATAATACTCAATCATCAAACTCGCAATCGACGCTGCTGCCCTTCCTCCCCATTTCGCATTTTCCACATAGACCGAAATCGCAATTTTAGGATTTTCCTTTGGAGCAAACGCCATAAATACTGAATGATCTTCACCGTGCGGGTTTTCAGCAGTTCCTGTTTTACCACAAATTTCTATGTCAGGGATGATAGCCCTACTTGCCGTACCTGCCAGTGCCGCTTGCATACCATCAATGACAATGTCATAATATTCGGCATTTATTCCTACCTCATGTTTAACCTCATATTGTGGCAATGGCTTTCCTTCTTTTCCTATTCCCTTAACGATATGTGGTATATAATAATACCCTCGGTTGGCAATAATGGCACTCAAGTTTGCCATTTGCAGAGGTGTCAATAAAAGTTCCCCTTGTCCAATGCTTAAAGAGGCAATAGTAGAAAACTTCCACTGGTATTTTCCATAATAATGATCATAGTAAGATGCGCCAGGTATCAACCCTCTTTTCTCACCTGGAATATCTATTCCTATCCTTCGTCCTAGACCAAATCTTGTCATATAAGATTTCCAGTTCTCCAATCCAATATTCGAATCAATAAATGTATTAGGGTCTTTTTTTTGATTAATTATTCTACGAAATAGTTTAAAAAAAAAGTTATTAGAAGAGTACTGAATGCCTCGCTTTATATCATATGATCCAGGTGGCGCATGATCCCCAATTAACCCTCCTGGACAATAAATTTTCTCGGCAGGCCCAATGACCCCTTCTTGCAAGGCTATCAGTGATTGAATTGTCTTGAAAATAGAGCCCGGCGGATAGGTTGCCATCACTGGGCGGTTAAAAAGCGGTTTTAATGTGTCCTTTGCAAGTTCTCGATAGTTGTCACTCAAATCCCTGCCGGTCAGCCTATTAGGATCATAAAAAGGACCAGAAACGATGGACAAAATTTCACCAGAGGACGGTTCGATTGCAACAATACTCCCCAGTTTTCCTGCCATCAGTTTTTCAGCATACTGCTGAAGAGACAGGTCTATTGAAGAGGTTAGGTTTTCCCCAGGCACTGACAACGTATCGTATTCACTATTTTTAAAAGACCCTTTTATCACTCCCTTCACGTTGACCATTTTATACTGTACGCCCCGCTTTCCTCTCAATTGCTTTTCATACTGCTTCTCTAGCCCATTTATTCCGATGTAATCTCCTTGTTTATAATAATCAGCGGTGTCTCTTTTTAGCCCCCTTTTGTCAATCTCCCTCATATATCCCAGGGCATTACTAAGACTTCTAGAAGGATAATTACGGACGGTTCGTGCCAATATATGAAACCCCGAAAACTCGGAAAGTCTATCCTGTATTCTTGCAAACTCCTCATTAGAAATTTGTTTTACAAAAACAGAAGGTAAAATGGAAGTCCTTTTTTTAATTGCTATTTTTATCTTCTCCGTGAAGACAGCCTTTGTCATATTAAGTAGCTTGCAAAGTGCCAAGGTATCTATCTGCTTTACCTCTTTTGGTATTACCATGATATCATACACTGGGTTGTTTTGCAAAATAAGCTGCCCATTTCTATCCTTGATTATTCCACGGTAAGGATATTCTACGATGCCCCGCATCACGTTATTGTCAGCAGCAGATTTATAGGTTTTGTCTACTACTTGTATAAAAAAAAGTTTAACAATAAATACAATGCCAATAAAAACAAATACTGCTTGGATGATATATTTGGCATTGTCGTTTTTCATTTTACCCTCTTTTTAGAATAAAACAAATATTGTGTAATAATGATAACAACAAAAGTTAGTATAGCACTAAAAAATGCTTTAAAAAAAGTAAACCAAAACATACCGAAACCAGCTGCCTCAATATAAAATAACGCCAAATGATGCAATAAAATCATTGTAAAAGCATAAACACTAAACCACTCTACGCCTCTCTGTCTCAGTGTCAAGGGATCCGCTGAATCCATCCCAATTCTCGAAGAGGTCATTCTTATATAATATTGTCGTACAAACATAATCAGGACACTCGCCGAAGCATGTATCCCCAATGAATCATAAAAAATATCAACACTTAAGCCTGTGAAAAATCCAATGAGCATCAGCACAGTAATTGGCACTTCAACAGGCAAAAGCAATAAAAAAGCAACATAAATAAAGCAAAAAGCAGTATCATAAAGCACCCAATTTTTCATAAACAATACCTGCGCTATCAAGTATATGATAAATGAAAAAAGGTGTATAATTAATTTTCTATTGCCCATTTTATTGAATAATGCTTTGCTCTAAAGAGTCCTTTTCTATTTTTAAGCTATTTTTGATAACATAGACATAAGAGAGCTTATTGAAATCTGTTGCTAGCTTGAGTTTAATATTATAAAAAGCAGCATTCTCAGGCAACGCTACTTCCGCCACAATCCCAACCATCGTGCCATTATCAAAAACCGCATTATACCCTGAGGTAATCACCGTGTCTCCTTTTTTTACATTTACATGCCTTGGTAAGTATTGCAAAGTCCCCATCGTAGGTAATTCTCCATCCCAGCTCGTGGAGCACAAATCGCCAGTTCTTTTCAAAAGAGAAGAAACCATTGTTTTACTATGCAGTAAAGAAGTGATTGTAGAAAAGTGCTTGGAGCTTGCTTTCACAACACCTACTACACCATTGCTACTTATTACTCCCATGCCATTTTCAATACCATCAGCTGTTCCTCTATTTATAGTAAGGTAATTATTTGCCCAATGCACTGACTTGTTAATTACTTTTCCATCTATAAAATTGTATTGCTTCTCGATGACAGTATCAAGCGTTTTGCTCATCCTCTCTGCCATGGTGTCTTGTTTTTTAAAAGCCAATGTTTCTTTGAGCCTTGCGTTTTCCATCACCAGTGATTTATTCTGGTCTTCTAATGCAAAATAGTTATTAACATTGTCAGACGTTGCCAAAACGAAACCCACCAACTGATTTGAGGTCGTGAAAAATGCAGCACTCTGGTATTGATTGTTGCGAACTATAAGCCAAAAGCATACCATTTGCAGCGCTACAAAAAAAATAAACGCCCTAAATCTTAGCAAAAACTGGTATAAATTACCCATTTTTTAATACCTATCTCTTGTTTTTATGTGGTAGGAATTATTATCATGAATTCCTGCCTTTTGTAACATCATCCGCTATATGTGCTATTGCATTAAAATTGCTTTGAATTGCTTGATATTTTTTAGTGCTATTCCTGTTCCTCTTACCACTGCTCTTAACGGATCTTCTGCCACATGAATAGGCAGTTTTGTTTTTAAAGCCAATCGTTTGTCAAGCCCCCTCAATAATGCACCGCCTCCAGTCAGGTGAATCCCATTGTCGTAAATATCTGCCGATAACTCAGGCGGAGAAATTTCCAACGCTTTTAGTACCGATTCTTCAATTTTTGAAACAGATTTATCAATGGCAAAAGCTATTTCTGAATAGTCGATTTTAACTACTTTTGGAATCCCCGTCATCAAATCTCTGCCTCTGATTTCCAAAGGTTCGGGACCATCGTCTAATTCTGTCATGGCAGAACCTACTTCTATTTTTACTTTTTCAGCAGTACGCTCTCCAACCAACAGGTTGTGCTGCCTTCTCATATAATCTAATATGTCTTTATTGAAAGAATCCCCAGCCACGCGTATCGACTGGTCACAAACAATACCTGACAAAGCAATTACAGCAATCTCCGTTGTACCACCACCAATGTCCACCACCATTGATCCTATTGGTTTTTGAATGTCAATGCCGATTCCTATTGCTGCGGCTACAGGTTCTTGAATCATATATACTTCTTTGGCACCAGCATGCTCCGCTGAATCCCGCACTGCTCTTTTCTCCACTTCGGTAATGCCTGATGGAATACAAATCACCATTCGATGTGATGCTGGTAAAAACCTTCTTTTACCCTTATCAATCATTTTGATCATCCCACGAATCATTTGCTCTGCAGCATAAAAATCTGCTATCACGCCGTCTTTTAGTGGTCTGATTGTTTTGATATGCTGGTGTGTCTTTTCATGCATCTGCATCGCCTCTGTTCCAATTGCCAACACTTCACTAGTGGTCCTATCCACCGCAATGATTGATGGTTCGTCAACCACAATTTTATCCTGACTAATGATTAAGGTATTTGCCGTACCTAAATCAATTGCTATTTCTGTTGTAAAAAAATCAAATAATCCCATATATCTTTATAATACTCTTGTATCAATTTTTAATGTTTAAAATGTCGAACACCTGTGAATACCATTGCCATATCATGGTTATCACAATAGTCAATGGATAGCTGATCTTTAATCGACCCGCCAGGTTGAACAACCGCTGCAATTCCTTCACCTCGTGCAATCTCTACGCAATCTGGAAAAGGAAAAAAAGCATCTGATGCCATCACTGACCCATTCAGATCAAAACCAAATTCTTTGGCTTTATCAATTGCTTGTCGCAAAGCATCCACTCGCGAGGTCTGCCCAACACCACTTGCCAATAGCTGCCCCTCATTGGCTAAAACTATTGTATTCGACTTGGTATGCTTGCAGATTTTACTTGCAAAAACCAAAGCACGCTCCATTTTGGGAGTTGTTTTTCTTTTTGTAACTGTTTTAAAATCCGCTGCTGTATCTGTCTTCAAATCTCTATCTTGTTCAATCACCCCATTCAGCAAAGTCTTAAATTGACTTGTTGCCTCGATTCCTTTTTTCTGAACCAACACAATTCTATTCTTCTTTCCTTTTAATATTTCCAAAGCATCGGCATCATATGCTGGAGCAATCAACACTTCTAAAAATAGTTTGTGCAATTCTTCTGCTGCCTCTTTGTCCACTTTATGATTGGTAATCAACACGCCTCCAAAAGCCGAAACATTGTCTGCTTCCAGTGCCTTCAAATATGCCTCTTTGACTGTGCTTCCAGTTGCCACACCACATGCGTTGGTGTGTTTCATGACTGCAAATGCCAAATCGTTATCAAATTCAGCAATCAATGAAACTGCTGCATCAATATCAACCAAATTATTATACGAAAGTGCTTTGCCGTTAAGTTGCTCAAACATCTCGTCTAGCTTCCCGTAGAACGTTCCCGCTTGATGAGGATTTTCTCCATATCTCAAAGCCTCACTTGTCTGCTCGCTATATTTCAATGAATTAATTGATTTTTCGCTATTGAAATAGTTAAAAATCATTGTATCATAATGTGACGAAACATCAAATGCTTGTGCCGCGAATGACTTTCTGTCTTCAATGTCACTTCCACAATTCTTTTCTTCCAGAATTTTCACCAAAGAATCATATTGCCCTCTTGATGAAATGGTCAAAACATCTTTGAAATTTTTTGCTGCTGCTCTAATCAGGGAAATTCCCCCGATATCAATTTTCTCAATAATGTCCGCTTCCGATGCACCAGATTTTACCGTTTCTTCAAAAGGATACAAATCCACAATCACCAAATCAATACTTGGAATTTTATATTGAGCCACATCCCGTTCATCACTGTCTAAACCCCTTCTTGAAAGTATTCCACCAAATACCGTTGGATGCAGTGTTTTTACCCTGCCGCCCAGTATTGAAGGATAACCAGTTAGATCCTCCACAGGAATCACATTTACCCCTTGCGCTTCAATAAATTTCTGAGTGCCTCCAGTCGAATAAATACTTACTCCCGCTTGACTCAATATTTTTACAATTGGTGCAAGGTTATCTTTGTGATAAACCGAAATAAGTGCAGACCTAATCTTTGTGCTTGAAGACATTTTTAGTGAGTAGTTAGAGTGCAAAACTAAAAAAAAATAGCTTCTTTTTTAGCATTTATTTGTCAATACATTACAAGGTGTAAGTTATAACGTTAATTAAAGATTATGAAGTAATACTTCAACTACTTTGGGGTAAAATTCATGCTCCAGTTTTAATACTCGTTTGGCGAGTAATTCAGGGGTGTCATTTTGCAACACTTCACATTTCTCCTGCGAAAGTATTTTGCCTTCATCGTAATTCTCATTGACTACATGAATCGTAATACCACTCTCCTTTTCATTGGCTGCAATTACTGCCCTATGAACATTGATGCCATACATGCCCTTTCCGCCATATTTAGGTAGCAATGCTGGGTGTATATTGATGATTTTTTCGGGAAATATCTTGATCAAATTATCCGGTATTTTCCATAGAAACCCTGCCAAGACAATGATATCAATGTTGTATTCCTTTAGCGTTTCGATCGTGGCATCTGTGGTATAAAATTCTTCTCGATTAAAAATTTTAACCGGGAGATTATAATTTTGTGCCCGTTCAATAACGAAGGCATCTTTTTTGTTGGTCAAAACAAGGCTGACATTCGCCCAGTTATTTTCTTTATAATACTTAAAAAATTGCTCGGCGTTACTTCCTCCTCCCGAAGCAAAAATCGCTATTCTATATTTTTTATTTTTCAACGCTTGGTGATTGTTTGATGGGCAAAGATAAACTAGATTTTAAAAATTATCATACTCAAAACACCAGCAATCATTAATATTTTACAATAACTGCTTAAATACGAAAATTCCTGTTTGGTATCCGCAATAATAAGCCTATAGATAAAGTACCCAATTGGTGCAATCATCAATACAAAAAAATTAGTGAGTAAGCCGCTGTTGAGCATGTTGCTTTGAAAAAACACAAGCCCCACAAAAATAACTATTAAAAAATATATGACGGTTTTGGTTTTTCTTATTCCTAACACAATGGGCAACGTTTTACAACCAAAAGTAGCATCACCTTTCATGTCTTCAATGTCTTTGATTATTTCGCGAATCAGCGTAAGCGCAAAAGCAAAAAGTGCATAGGCATATACTATCAACTCATTTTTGTCATAATACAAACCAACAATGGCTATGGATGCCGCGGTAAGCAATGCCACTACAATGTTGCCTATAAAAGGCAACCGTTTTAATTGATTTGAATAGAGCCATAATAATCCAGCAGATAAGAAATTAATAATTGCCAGTTTATAACTCACGAAAAAACCCAGCAAAATTCCTAAAAAATTAAGCACTGTATGCCATGTCATGACAATTCTACGCTTCAACACCTTATCCACCACTACTCGCTTTGGCTTATTGACAAAATCTATTTTCACGTCGTAATAGTCATTGATGATATAGCCTGCCGAGGCAATAAGAATCGTTGAAAAACATAAAATGGCTAGCTTGTAATCGTAAAAATAATCGGTCCAATTACTGTCTTTTCCTATTAAAAATATAGCCGTTAAATATTGAGTTATGGCGATTATTACAAGGTTTGGAACCCTGGTGAGCTTAAAAAAACCGCTAAACGAAAAGTTCTTTGGGCGGTCAGTCATCCTCTTCCTTCCTATAAGAATCTACGATATGTTGACTCAATAGTTGATATATTTCTGCCTGCTTTTTGTGATCATTCAGAAAAGTGATATGATTATCCATTATTTCAAAATCACCTCTGACTGCCGGTCCTGTTTGTGATTTTTGAGCCCCAGAATCCAGCATTTTATTGACTGTCTCCACAATCAACGGTTTGAGCATTTCAAAATCCATTTTATTCTTTTTCATTATTTCCTCCGAAATAGAAAACAAATGATTGGTAAAATTACAGGCAAAAACCGCCGCTACGTGCAGTGCTTTTCTTGATTCAGAATTAGTTTTATACACTTTTTTGCTGAGTTGCGTCGCCATGCTCTTTAGTAATTTTCTCACCGCTTTCTTCTCTGCTTCTATACAAATAGGAATGTCAGAAAAATCCATTTTACTGTGTTTGCTAAAAGTCTGCAATGGATAAAAAACGCCAATATTTGAAGTCCCTGCATAGGCAAGCACCTCCATGGACTCACTGCCAGAGGTATGCACCAAGATAGCACCTGTCGGAAGTTCAATACTATTTGCCACTTTCTTAATCGCCTTATCTGATACCGCAACAATAAAAATCAAGGAGTTACTCTCCTTAAAGTCCAAGTCATTCACCGCTTCTGCATCATACAGGTTCTTGACAAGCGCTTTCGCCTTTTTGATATCTCGACTATACACTTCGTTGACCACATACCCAATATTCTCCAGTGCAGGCGCTAAATGCCATGCGACATTTCCAGCGCCAATAATCGAAATGGTTGGTTTTTTAGACATGCTTAACTATTCATTAGTCTAACGCAATGTAGACTTGTTTTTGGTATTCGTTCAATGATTTTTCTTGCTTCCAAATCTAATTTTACGGTCACTTCAGACCACCCCACTTTTCCGTCAAATTTATCTTTCAAACTATCCTCGGCTATTTCTGTCAGGTTTTTATAACTTATTTCTCCCCCATTTTTATCAATAATCATTAATAATGCCTCTTTGATTTGGTCGTATTTACGCTTCGAAATATTTACGCCTGCTTTACCCTGCGGATGAAGTGTCCTAATTTTTTCTTCCATGATTTCAAATATTTCGTTTAACTTTACTTAAAAAAATAGCAATATGATTTTATACAGTGTGACCGTCAATATAGACAAAGATATAGAAAAAGAGTGGCTTGATTGGATGAAATCAATACATATTCCTGATGTATTGAAAACAGGAATGTTTGTAGAATGTAAAATGTATCGCATCTTGGGCGAAGTAGATGATGGCATCACTTACTCATTCCAATATTTTGCCAATTCCATTGCTGATATCGACAAATACCTCCAAGAGCATGCTCCGCGATTAATGCAAGATCATAACGAGCGTTATAAAAATAAATATGTTTCCCATCGTACGGTGCTGGAGTCGGTGGATTTGTAGATTTAGTTCAACTGTGATTCACTACTTCTAATTAAAAACCACGCTCGCTCAGGGTCTCTCCCGGAAGGGGCTCCGAGTAATTGGCAAAAACAGTCCTCTAAGTGATACACTGCCAGAGGGGAAAAAGCCCAAGTCATCGCTTTCGCTAAAGACTTGAACTAGAGAGAATCGTGCAAGGCTGCTCCCACCCCTGCCTAATTGTCACTAAAAACATTTTGGCGTGATATTCGTCT
>CAYRIF010000066.1:10653-14813 GCA_964424205.1 uncultured Roseivirgaceae bacterium
AGTGTGGAAGCACAACATTTGATTTCATTGCTAAGGGCAAAAGTGCAACGAAAACTGCTCACACTACCCATCAGTTTTTTCGACAATAATAAATCAGGGGCATTGGTTTCTCGTGTCATGACAGATGTGGAAGGGGTGCGTAATTTAGTCGGTACCGGATTGGTACAACTCATTGGCGGAACATTCACTGCCATTATATCATTGGTTATTTTGATCAAAATCAATGCCACCATGACATTTTTTGTATTGGTGCCAGTCGGTATTTTTGCTTTTATTGCCCTGAAAGCTTTTGGATATATCCGTCCTATTTTTAGGGCACGGGGAAAAATCAATGCAGAAGTCACGGGTCGGTTGACTGAAACATTAAATGGCGTTCGAGTTATCAAGGGGTTCAATGCAGAAGCGCAAGAAAACAAAACATTTGAACAAGGTGTGGAACGCTTATTCTTAAATGTAAAAAAGAGTCTAACTGCCACTGCGATAATGACTAGTTCCTCCACATTATTATTAGGTTTGGCATCGGCAGGTATTATGGGTATGGGTGGTTATTTTATCATGAATGGCAGCATGACCTATGGCGAATTCATCTCTTTCACATTATTTTTAGGATTTATGATTGCCCCGATTGTACAGATGAGCAATATTGGCAGTCAGCTGACTGAGGCAATGGCGGGATTAGACCGTACCCAAGAATTGATGAATATGCCGGAAGAAGATGACCCCGAAGTGCGTACCGTGAAATTAGGAGACATCAAAGGAGACATCGTGTTTAATGATGTTTCGTTTAGTTATGAAGAAAGCAAAGAGGTTCTACAACACATTTCGTTTACTGCTGCTTCGGGAACAGTCACCGCATTGGTGGGTTCTTCGGGCTCCGGAAAATCAACCATCGCCGGATTGGCGGCAACTTTCCTAAACCCCACCGGAGGGAAAGTAACTTTAGATGGCATCAATTTATCCACTGTCAATTTAAGCAGTTTCAGAAGCAACCTCGCAGTGGTGCTTCAAGATGATTTTTTATATGAAGGTACCATTCGTGAAAACGTATTATTCGCCAAGCCAAATGCCAGTGAAGCACAATTATTAGAAGCCGTAAAAGGTGCTTATGTAGATGAATTCACCAATCGGTTTGACGATGGCCTGGAAACCGTCATCGGAGAAAGAGGCGTTAAATTATCAGGAGGGCAGCGTCAGAGAATTTCCATTGCCCGAGCACTTTTGGCAGATCCTAAAATTATTATTTTGGATGAAGCCACCTCAAATCTTGATACTGAAAGTGAGGCATATATTCAGAAAAGTTTGAATGTGCTGATGAAAGACCGTACTACTTTTGTGATAGCACACAGGCTGAGTACCATTCAACAAGCAGACCAAATATTGGTCATCGAAGATGGGAATATTGTGGAGCGCGGAAAACATGATGAACTGCTAGACAAAAAAGGCAGGTACCATGAATTATATACTTATCAGAGTAGGATTTAGGATATGAATTAATTCTCCAAAAATCCCATTTTACCTTGTTGATAATCTCTCATGGCTTCCATAATTTCTGTTTGTGTATTCATCACATATGGTCCCCGGTTTGCGACAGGTTCATTTAATGGTTCGCCCGACAATACCAATAATTTACTGTCTTCATTAGCTGAAATTGTAAATCCATCCCCGTCATTGTTGAAAACAATCATTTGGTCGGCATTATAAAGCAACGCTGTTTCATTATTAATCAGTACATCCCCAGCCAATAAATACACTAACGCCTGATGGGACGAGTGAATATTTACAAAGTATTCCCCAGCCTCCACAATATCAACTATAAATGAATTTACAGGAGTTTGCGTTTTTATCAACCCTTTTTTGTTTTCCAATTCGCCGGATACAATTCGTATTGTTGTTTTATGATCCTTGCTTTTAACCACCGGCATGTCTTCACCTTTGACATGTTGGTAATTTGCAGGCATCATTTTATGGCTTTTGGGTAAGTTCAGCCAGAGTTGAATACCTTCTAATTCACCTCCTTTTTCTACAAATACTTTCGTGGGTCCTTCTGCATGAATTACTCCTCTTCCTGCTGTTGTCCATTGTACATCCCCTGCTTTGACAACACTTTCATTGCCTAACGAGTCTCTATGCAATTGTTCCCCTTTTAGCAAAAAAGTAATGGGTTCAAACCCTCTGTGTGGATGTGGTCCCAAATCAAAAGGATTACTTTCGGAGCTTATTTTGTAAGGGCCATAGTGATGCAATAGTATAAACGGATCAACTTTATCAATACCATTGGTAGGTATCGGTTGCCGCAACCGTATTGGTCCCATATTTACAAAATCGCTGGCGGTTGCTGTTTTTATACTTCTTTGCTTTTTCATGTTGTTCTTATTTTATTTTCCATGGAAAATATTATTTCAAATTTTTTTACCTTACTTTATCCAAAATATCACTGAGTGTTTTAGCCTCTGCTTCAGTGATATTACCCAAAAAATCTATCCGCCTCGCCTTCTCTATTTTTTTTAGCAATGCCAATCCCTTCTTATTAATCTCCACAAAAACTACCCTACGATCTTCCTCACAACGCACCCGCTTAATTAATTGCTTATCGCATAACTTATCCATTAAGCGGGTAGCATTTGGTGATCGCTCAATCATTCTTTCCTTCACCAACTGAACTTTAATCGGTTTGGCTGCTCCACGTAGTATTCTTAATATATTATACTGTTGGGGAGAAATACCATATGGCTTTAAAAAATCAATTTCTATGCTATTCAACCAATTTGCAGTGTATTTTAAATTAATCAACGCCTTGATCTTCGCAGATGGAAACGTTGAATTAATGTCTTTAGAAATATCTCCCATAAATTTATTATCCCTTGAAATCAATCTTTCTATGCTCGCCATCACAATATGGTTTATTGGATGAGGCACCACACCTGCAAAACGCCGTTGTCTTCTCTTTGTTTTCAATGGTACCATCTGGTTTGGTTACTACTATTGTTCCCTCCACCAATAACGGCCCATTTTCCATTACATTTACTTTGGTTTGAATATTCATATTTTTAATTTTTTGTTCATCATTCATATAATAAGATAAAGCACCAGAAGGGCATTTATCAATCTGTGCTTTTAGTTCAAGCGTTGTTGCATTATCAATTTTAATCCAAGGTTTTTCCTTAGGATTATAAACTTTTGGAAGATGCTTGACACATTCTCCGGCATGAATACAAGCTTTTGGTTTCCAAACTACAGTAATATCTTCATTACTATATTCCTTTATTATTTCTACCGACAGGTTCTTTTTATCTTCCATGATGGTTTATGTAATATTTATAAAGCCCCTTCTAGCTTTTCAACCGATTTTAAAAAACTCTGATACAATTGCTCGTCCATAATTTTTTCCTCCGAAAAATTTTTATCAAAAAAAGGCAATGAAAAGCTGGCAACTATATTACCACCCAAATACGGAAACCTAGTTTTAGCTGCTTCTAAAACTGATGCCCCTCCTCTACCGCCAGGTGAAGTTGCCATCAATAACATCGGCTTATTTTTCCAAACCTGCTTATCTATCCTTGACAACCAGTCAAGCAAGTTTTTAAATACCACTGAATAAGAACCATTATGCTCTGCCAAAGAAAGGATAATCCCATCTGCACGATTCAATAATTCATTAAATTTCTTGGCATTTTCAGGAAATCCGTATTCCGTTTCATAATCAATACCAAATAAAGGTAATGCATAATCATTTAAATCCAACATCGAATATGTGGTGTGTTCCAACTTGCCTGCCCCTAAAACTGCTAGCTTTTTGTTAATCGAATTTTTACTATTACTACCCGCAAAGACTATTATATTTTTCATATCATATCTATCTGGCAACAAAGTTAGTAAAAATAATTATATATTCCTAGGAATATAATTACATGGACAATATTAATTACATTCCATCGCAGCCCATGTTTCCAATTTGGGTGATACGTACCCCATGGCACGCGTACGCTTGTAATCACTAATATTGATAATCACAAACCGGATAATCTGAAATCAAAAAAATGTCATATATTTGGTCAGACTCAAATGTAAGTGTAAAAAGGAAGGATTAAAAGCGGTGATTGGAAGCGAGATGAGTAAGTTCAATTGTATATTGAATGTTTTTTTCATAGCATGGAGCACAA
>CAYRIF010000067.1:0-5240 GCA_964424205.1 uncultured Roseivirgaceae bacterium
TCATGGACGGAAAAGATAGGCATGTGGTGGAGCGATTGGTTGCCGGAGATATTGGTGCAACATTAAAGCTTAAGAATACTGAAACCAATCACACACTTCATATCAAAGGTGCTGATATTGCAATTAGACCCATTCAATTTCCAAAACCTAGAATGCGAGCAGTCGTGGTGGCTAAAAGTAAAAGTGATTATGAAAAATTAGGAGAGGTGCTGCACAAAATTAACCAGGAAGACCCCACCGTTGAGGTTGATTTTTCAAAAGAATTGAAGCAACTAATTATTGCTTGTCAAGGAGAGTTGCATTTGGCTGTTGTCAAATGGGAACTTGAGAACGTCTATCATCTGCATATTGATTTTGAAACACCTAAAATCCCCTATAGAGAAACAATTCAAAAGGGAGTAAAAACCTCGTATAGGCATAAGAAGCAATCGGGTGGCGCAGGACAATTTGCAGCGGTTTATATGAAAATTGAACCTTATTATAAGGGGATGTCTGAACCTACTGAGTTTAATGTGAGAGGGAAAGAGGAAATAGATTTGCCTTGGGGCGGAAAATTGATGTTTTATAATTGTATTGTAGGTGGCGTGATTGATCAGCGCTATTTGCCAGCAATACTAAAAGGAGTGATGGAAAAAATGGAAGACGGCCCTATTTCTGGTTCATATGTAAGAGATGTTAGCGTTCTGGTATATGATGGTAAAATGCACCAAGTGGATTCGAACGACATATCGTTTAAAATAGCTGGAGCCATGGCATTCAAAGAGGGATTTATTCAGGCGAGTCCTAAACTTTTGGAGCCAATTCATGCCATGGAAATAGTAGTTCCTGAAGCACTAATGGGGGATGTGATGACAGATTTACAAGCACGAAGGGCAATTATTACTGGTGTAGATTCAAAAGGAAAATATCAAATTATTAATGCAAAAGTGCCATTAGCAGCGCTGGACAGATATATTACTACTTTACGATCAATGACACAGGGCAAAGCAAGTTTTACAAGTCAGTTTGCGGAATATGCTCCTGTGCCTTTTGATGTCCAGAAAAAACTAACGAATGCGCATAGTATTCAAGAAGAGTTGGTGCACGGATAGTTTAATTATGAGGGTTAAATCTATTTTGGTTTAAGATAAAATTTATGCGTAAAATATTTTTAAGTGCGGAATGGAGGCGGTTGATATTGGCAAACTATGAGGTTGACCCAGCAATTTTAAAAAAGTACTTACCTGCAAAAACGGAATTGGATTTGTGGAATAACACTTGTTATGTTAGCCTGGTTGGTTTTATGTTTCAAAACACAAAAGTGCTGGGATTGAAAATCCCCTTCCATGTAAACTTTGAGGAAGTAAATTTGCGGTTTTATGTAAAGCATAAATCAACTCAAGGTGAGTGGCGAAGAGGGGTCGTTTTTATCAAAGAAATTGTTCCAAAATCTGCCATTACATTCGTTGCTAATAATTTGTATAAAGAGCACTATCAAACTTTAGAGATGTCACATCGGTGGGAAAGCAATGAGATGTTAGAAACAGCGTATTCGTGGAAATATGATGCTCATTGGAATAGGATGTCGGTAAAAACGGATAAGCAAGCGTATGAAATTGCTGAAGGAAGTGAAGCAGAATTTATTTCAGAACATTATTGGGGCTATACAAAAAATAGAGAAAAAACCTCGGAATATGAAGTAAGACACCCAAGATGGGAAGTATATAATGTGAAGGAATATAAAATTGATGTTGATTTTGGTGCGGTATATGGCACAGCGTTTAGTGGATTATCGAAGCGGCGACCAACATCAATATTTTTAGCAGAAGGCTCTGAAATTTCTGTACATCATAATGCTGATGGAGAGATGTAAAGAAGCCGCATTTGTCAACCATTCCCACTCGCTCAGAATCTCCTGCAAGGGAGGCTGAGCTTTTGAATAGGTACAGTCTTCTTCAGCAACAATAGTCCTTAATCCCTTAATGGTTTCTAATTTAGTGTTGAAGCAATTTGTAACTCTCTTATTTTTTATATAATATCGAACTTATATAAAATCATAAAACTTTTGGCACAAAATAACGCATCCTATACGCTTCCCAAAATAGTAGGCCTATTTGTTGGTCCTATTCTGTTTATTGTTATCAATTTGTTGCCAGCACCTGAAGTTATTGGGGAACAAGGCTGGAAAGTGATTAGTGTAGCCCTCTGGATGATTGCCTGGTGGATGACTGAGGCGATGCCGATAGCAGTAACAGCACTGCTACCTATGGTACTTTTTCCGTTGCTTGGTGTTTTCGATATCAAAACGGCAACTTCTACCTATGCCAATAAAATTATTTACCTGTTTATGGGTGGTTTTATTATTGCCTTGGCTATGGAAAAGAGAAACCTGCATAAAAGGATTGCATTGAACCTTATCAAACTAACAGGAACACACCCCAACGGAATTATACTGGGTTTTATGATCGCCACAGCCTTTTTGAGCATGTGGATTAGCAATACAGCAACTACAGTGATGATGCTTCCGATTGCCACTTCGGTCACAGCGTTATTACACAAAGGAATTAAAGAAAATCAAAAGCATGGCTTCGGAAGATTTTCTTTGTCACTGATGCTGGGCATTGCCTATGCAGCAAATATTGGTGGGGCAATGACTATTATAGGTACGCCACCCAATGTTGTATTTGCAGGTTACGCAGATGAAATGTTGCACATCAATATTGATTTTTCAAGTTGGATTATGGTGGGTGTTCCTGTGGGTGTGACTATGATTTCAATCAGTTATATTATACTAACAAAATATTTATACCCTAGTGGCTTGTCAGGATTTGAGGCGTCTGAGGGTTTAATCAATGAAAAAATAAAAGAACTAGGAAAAATGTCTACGGGAGAAAAGCGAGTGGCTATTATTTTTGTTCTGACTGCGTTGTTATGGATTTTGAGGAGGCACATTAACGACTTGCTTGGGGCTAAAATCTTAGATGACACCATTATTGCCATGTCAGGCGGTATCTTGATGTTTTTGGTGCCGGTTGATTTACGCAAAGGTGATTTTTTATTGGATTGGGAAAGCATGAAAAGACTTCCTTGGGGTATTTTGATACTTTTTGGTGGCGGTTTGTGCCTTGCCAAAGCCATGGAAACCACTGGAATCATTCAAATGATTGGGGACAGAATTTCTGAAAATCAGGAAATAAGTATTGTGATGCTGGTCTTGATATTGACGACTGTAATGCTTTTTATGACTGAAATCATGAGCAATGTGGCGCTGGCGACCATATTCATTCCTGTGGTAATGGGCATTGCGATTGGCTTTAAGGTTGATCCGCTGTTATTATCTATACCTGTTGCATTCGCCGCCTCATTTGCTTTTATGATGCCTATTTCCACACCGCCCAATGCCATTGTTTTTTCCACAGGGATGATTAAAATGAAGGAAATGATGCGCGCTGGTTTAATCCTTAACCTGATTTCAGTTGCTATTTTAGTATTGATGGCATTTACTTTGTTGCAATGGGTGTTTTAATTTACTGCTTGCTTATATAACGTTCTATGCCTATATGGTAAAAAAGAGTAAGATGAAAGATTAGTTGAAACAAAAACAAACCCCACAAGACATATAAGTGAATATTAGCTTTAATTAAATTTCTATTAGATTTGTCAAGTAGTTTCTTATATAACCTTCTATGCCTTATATGGTAAAAAAAGAGTAAGATGAAAGATTAGTTGAAACAAAAACAAACCCCACAAGACATATAAGTGAATATTAGCTTTAATTAAATTTCTATTAGATTTGTCAAGTAGTTTCTTATATAACCTTCTATGCCTTATATGGTAAAAAAAGAAACAAAGGTTTATATAAGTTTAACCTATTGTATAAATATACCACAATGAACAAATATAATTTAAAAGAAATAAGCACCAGAGCTCCTCAAGGACTGTCGAAATCGGACACTAAAAAACAAACAAAGAAATATGTACAACGACTGGAAGAGCTACAAAATATGCTTTTTGCAGAAGGAAAGCATAGTTTGTTAATTGTATTGCAAGGGATGGATGCTAGTGGGAAGGACGGCGCAGTAAAGGCAGTTTTTAGCGCAGTGAATCCTCAAGGTGTAAGGGTGAAGTCTTTTAAAAAACCAACAGAAGAGGAATTGTCTCATGATTTTTTATGGCGAGTACATAAGAACACACCTCGAAAGGGTATGATCCAAATATTTAATAGGTCGCATTATGAGGATGTATTGGTGACCAGGGTTTTGGGATTTACCAGTGACCAAAGAGCGGAGAAACGATTTGGTATTATTAACTCATTCGAAGAATTACTGCAAGAGCGTGGCACACAGATTCTTAAATTTTATTTACACATCTCTGAAGAGGCACAAAAGGAAAGGTTTCAGGATAGACTGGATAACCCACGAAAGCACTGGAAATATAATCCTAACGATTTGAAATCGGCAGAGAAATGGCCTGAGTACCGCAAATATTATCAAAAAGTATTTGAAAAATGCAGTCCTATCATTCCTTGGATGATAGTACCCTCAGATCAGAAATGGTATAAAGAGTATCTCATAGCAAAATCCATTGTCGAGACATTAGAAAATTTGAATATGAAGTACCCGGAATTAGCGGTGGAGCAATAATCTAAATTTTATGCTGACTCAATGTCTTAATGGCAAAAGTAAGGGCAACGAGAATTAAAATTGCCCCTAACATAAATGGTGCGCCGGGGAAATAAATAACATGTTTGGCATCAGTGAAATAAGCAAACAAGCCTGTCATAATGGGAGGGGAAATAACGGATGTGATGCTTACAAGGCTTGTCAAAGCACCCTGAATTTCACCTTGTTCTTTCTCAGATACCTGATTTGAAATGATACTTCGCAAAGAAGGTCCCGCAAAGCCACCTAAGGCGTAAGGAGCCATAAATGCAAACATCATCCAACCTTGTGAGGCAAAAGCAAAGAGTAAAAATCCGATGAAATATAATGATAAACCAAAATAGATGGCTTTTATTTCGCCAATTTTGGGAATTACTATCCTTATCAAACCACCTTGTACAATGGCGACCATCAGCCCAACGAATGCCAGTGAATATCCAACCATCCGCTCATTCCAACCAAATTTTTCCATGGTATAATATGCCCATGTGCTGTGTGTTGCTTGACCAGATAGAAAAACAAAAGTTAAGCATAGTGCCAAGCCAATGATGACTGGACTCTTCTTTAATTGCTTGAATGACCCTAATGGATTAGCTCGCT
>CAYRIF010000067.1:5250-14675 GCA_964424205.1 uncultured Roseivirgaceae bacterium
TCCACTCAAAAGTCCGGCGTTTTTCTTTGGGAAGAGATTCTGGTAAAATAAAATAACCATACAGCCAATTAAGTAGTGCTAATCCTGCTGCAGCATAAAAAGGAATGCGAGACCCATATTGCCCAAGTATACCTCCTAAAAATGGTCCAATGATAAAGCCCAATCCAAAAGCAGCACCAATTAATCCAAAGTTTTGCGCTCTTTTTTCTTGAGAGGAAATGTCTGCAATGTACGCCGTGGCGGTGGTGATAGAGGCACCGAAAATTCCAGCAACAATTCTACCAATAAAAAGCCAACTAATCGTAGGTGCTAATGCTAACAACATGTAATCAATTCCAAAACCAAATAATGAAATTAAGAGCACTGGTCTTCTGCCAAAACGATCACTTAAGCCCCCGATTATTGGTGCGAAAGCAAATTGCATCGTGGCATAAGCAAACATTAGCCAACCTCCATATCTCGCCGCATCAGCAATGCCATCATGGGTGAGTTCCATGATGAGTTTTGGTAATACTGGTATGATAATCCCGAAACCTATTACGTCAATGAGTACGGTAACTAATATGAAACTTATAGCAGGCGTTCGGGTGGTTGACATATCTAATTTTGGTGCAATTTAAATTATTACTGAAATATTCCAACATGTTCTGAATATTTTAGTGAATTAATTAGTTTTGTGGCTATGCCAATAATAGAAAAATCAAGCTATAATACTTCTCCATTTTATTTGTTTAATGGTCACTTGCAAACGATGATTCCCTCAGTGTTTAGGAATGTGGAGGGCATCGCCTATACACGAGAAAGAATAAATACGCCTGATGGTGATTTTCTTGATTTGGATTATTCTAGGATTAATTCTAATAAACTGGTAATTATTTCCCACGGTTTGGAAGGGGATTCTCATAGAGGCTATATGAAGGCGATGGCAAAATCATTTAATCAAGCAGGTTATGATGCCATTGCATGGAATTACAGAGGCTGCAGTGGTGAAATTAATAAAAGCCGAAGATTGTATCATAGTGGTGCTACCGATGACCTAGATGTTGTTGTAAAGCATGCTGTGACACGTACTACCTATGAGGAAATAGTGATGGTTGGCTTCAGCCTAGGTGGAAATCTGACACTAAGGTATTTGGGGGAACAGAATACAGCAATTGATAACAAAATAAAATCAGGGATTGTATTTTCTGTACCCCTCGATTTGCACGCTGGCAGTATTCAAATCTCTCAGCCAGGTAATATCTTATATGCTAAGAGATTTCAAAGAAAACTAAAAGCTAAAATTAGGAGTAAGGCAAAACAGTATGCGGATATTAATATTGACAATTTAGACAAGATTAACACACTGTTTGAGTTTGATGAAAATTACACGGCGCCAATTCACGGATTTGATGGAGCAGTTGATTATTATACAAAATGTAGTGCGTTGAATAATCTGGAGGAAATTACTATTCCTACTTTAATAGTGAACGCTAAGAACGACCCATTTCTTCCTCAGGAATGCTACCCTACAGATTTATTAAAAAATCACAACAATGTATTTCTGGAAATTCCTGAACAAGGAGGCCATGTTGGCTTCAGTAATGCGCAGGAAATCTATTGGTCTGAGCGGCGGGCGGTAGAGTTTTCGCAAAGAGGGGCGTAGTATTCATGTCAATCTATCATTAAAATGGTACTATACATTTTTTCGCAAAGTTCTAACTTCAATTGATTTTCCGTAGCCGAGTCTAAATAACATCACATCAAATTCTTCTGCACTCGAATTAAAGATTGTATCGTAAGCAGGTCAAATTTTTTCTAATATTTCTTGATGTTTGCTACTTGATGCTATTTGTCTGAAATTAAAAAAAAGAGGTGTCTGTGAGTGGGTCAAGTGCTATCAAAATATTGTTTCCTTCTGCTCTTATATACCAAGGTTGTGCATGATCACCAGATGGTGCTTGTATAACAGAATTCATTAGGAATTAGTTACAAAAAAACAATTTTTCTTCTTAAATGCTAATATGGAAATAAAAATGTTGCGATTAAGTATTTTATGGAAGCAGGTTACATCACTAGTATCACTTTGCTAATTTGAAGAATAAACTTCGTAACCATAATGGCGTATCTTTAGAATGAAAAATGAAATTTATTGGTTTTTAAAGGCATTTAGTACTGCTAAAACGCGAAAAATAAAAAATCTTTAGCATGTTGTATTATTTGAAGAAGTTGCTAGTTTTTCTAGTAGGTTTTCTTCGTACACCGAAGCTTTAGCGTAGGTGTATAAACCTCCTAGGGCTTCTTAATAATGATATTTTTTTGAAATTGATCAAAAAAAGGATTGCCATTTAAATACTATTCCCCTTTTTACGTTGATGTGAAAGAATTTTACTTCCCAAATATATTAGAAGAAAAATACTCCCTATTCATCCGAGCAATATTTTCTAGTGATATTCCTTTGGGACATTCTACTTCGCAAGCGCCCGTGTTGGTACAGTTACCAAATCCTTCTTCATCCATTTGCGCTACCATGTTTTTAACACGCTGAGTCGCTTCTACTTGACCTTGCGGTAGTAGTGCAAACTGAGAAACCTTGGCTGAAACAAATAGCATGGCGGATGCATTTTTGCAAGTTGCTACGCAGGCACCGCAACCAATGCAAGCAGCGGCATCCATCGCCTCGTCAGCATCGTGCTTGTCTATAGGTATGGCATTGGCGTCTTGTGTATTCCCTGAGGTATTAATTGAGATGAATCCACCTGCTTGTTGGATACGCTCAAAAGAAGTGCGATCCACCACTAAATCTTTGATAATAGGAAATCCTTTGGCACGGAAGGGTTCAATATGAATGGTGTCGCCATCTTTGAACTTTCGCATGTGTAGTTGACAGGTAGTGACTCCTCTGTCTGGGCCATGTGCTTCACCATTAATATGCATGGAACACATGCCGCAGATACCTTCCCTGCAATCATGATCAAAAGCGACAGGTTCTTCATCTTTAGCTACCAGTTGCTCATTCAAAACATCCATCATCTCTAAGAATGACATATGCTCCGAAATATCAGTTACCTTATATTCAACCATTTGACCTTTGTCGTTCGGTCCTTGTTGCCGCCAAATTTTTAGTGTTAAGTTCATTTATTTTAGTATTTAGTACCTTAGCGAAGAGGAAACTAGTAATCCAGTTCCGTTAATTTCTTAATCAATGCATTAAGCATTTTACTTATTTCTACTATTAAATCTTTAATTCCTTCACTTTCTTTAATATAATTTAAATCTTTTGTTATTAATACTTGTGTTTCTAATTCAAACAAAGAGCCTCTCGATACCCTTAAAAATTGAATATAATTTTTTCTAGAAATCCGTCCCCATCCCTCAGCAATATTAGAAGGAATTGACACGGATGACTTTCTCATTTGACTAGTCACTCCAAATTTTTCATCTTCAGGAAAAGAAGCAGTAATGGAATAAAATTTTTTACCCACGTCATAGATTTTTGCCAAACAATCAATTCTTTATAGGATTTCAAATTTGCCATATTACTAAAATCTATTTCCCTATTTCCCTCAATTACTTATAACTCCTAGTCTTCAATTCAATATCCTTAAACTCCAACTCCTCTTTGTGCAAAACCGCTTCACTTGGCTCGCCTTTGTACTCCCAAGCTGCCACGTATGCATAATCTTTATCATTTCGTTTTGCTTCTCCTTTTTGTGGGCCATCTAGCTCTACAGATTCTTCGCGGAAGTGACCACCACATGATTCGTTACGATTCAATGCATCTTTAGCAAATAACTCACCCAACTCTAAGAAGTCAGCCACTCTTCCTGCTTTTTCTAATTCCTGATTAAACGCATTTAATGACCCCGGAACTTTTACATTTTTCCAGAACTCGTCGCGAATTTCTTTTATCTCAACAATGGCTTCTTTCAGCTGTTTTTCATTCCTCGCCATGCCTACTTTGTCCCACATCACTTTCCCTAGTCGCTTGTGAAAGTAATCCACCGAATGGGTACCTTTATTATTGATAAAAAAGTCTAAACGTTCTTTTACTTCTTTTTCTGCTTGGTCAAATTCAGCAGAGTCCGTGGCGATTTCACCAGTTCTAATATCATCAGAAAGATAATCGCCAATGGTATACGGCAATACGAAATAGCCATCTGCTAGCCCTTGCATCAAAGCAGAAGCACCTAATCTGTTGGCGCCATGATCGGAAAAATTAGCCTCCCCGATACAGTACAAACCATCAACAGTGGTCATTAAATTGTAATCTACCCAAACACCACCCATGGTATAATGTGTAGCAGGGTAAATCATCATCGGAGTTTTGTAGGGGTTTTCATCTACAATTTTCTCATACATTTGGAAGAGATTCCCATATTTTTCTTCAATTACTTGCTCTCCCAGTTTAATTATTTTTGCAGCACTAGGGTTGTGGTCACCATGCAATAGTGCCTGCTCTGTCCCATACCGATTAATGGCGGTTTTAAAATCTAAATAAACGGCTTCACCAGTAGCATTTACCCCATATCCAGCATCGCACCGCTCTTTAGCAGCCCTCGAAGCTACATCACGTGGTACGAGGTTTCCAAAAGCAGGATACCTTCTCTCCAAGTAATAATCTCGTTCTTCTTCCGATAAATCAGTTGGTTTTTTTCTTCCCTCTCGGATTGCCATTACATCTTCCATGTTTTTTGGCACCCAAATTCTACCATCGTTCCGTAGCGACTCAGACATCAACGTTAATTTTGACTGGTAGTCACCGCTTCGCGGAATACAAGTAGGGTGAATTTGTGTGTAACAAGGGTTGGCAAAGAACGCGCCCTTTTTATGTATTTTCCAGGCTGCTGTGGCATTGGAGCCCATCGCATTGGTAGATAAGAAATAAACATTTCCGTACCCACCTGTAGCAATGACTACCGCATGTGCCGAGTGTCTTTCAATTTCTCCTGTGATTAAATTTCTTGCGATGATTCCCCTTGCTTTTCCATCTACTTTGACCACATCAAGCATTTCATGTCGGTTGTGCATGGTTATTTTACCACGGGCAATCTGACGGTTCATGGCAGCATAAGCGCCGAGTAGTAGTTGTTGTCCTGTTTGACCTTTGGCATAAAATGTCCTAGAAACTAGTACCCCACCAAATGACCGATTGTCTAACAGTCCACCATAATCACGGGCAAAAGGAACACCTTGTGCGACACATTGGTCAATGATATTTCCTGACACCTCTGCCAGTCTATAAACATTTGCTTCGCGGGAGCGGTAATCTCCACCTTTTACCGTATCGTAAAACAGTCTGTAATTGGAATCTCCATCGCCCATATAATTTTTGGAGGCATTGATGCCACCTTGTGCGGCTATAGAATGTGCCCTACGAGGAGAATCTTGATAGCAGAATGCCTTTACATTATAGCCTAATTCTGCCAAAGTCGCCGCAGCAGAACCACCTGCTAGCCCTGTGCCCACCACAATGATATCGATGTTTCTTTTGTTAGCAGGGTTTACTAGGTCAATCTTATCTTTGTAAGTCGTCCATTTATCTTTTAAGGCACCTTCAGGTACTTTTGAATCTAATGTTGCCATAGGTTTATTAGTGATTAAAATGATGAAACAGTGCAATGAAAATGAATCCCAATGGTATTAGAATAGCATAAGCTTTTCCAATAGCTTTTAGTCCATCTGTATATTTATTGTTTGCGCCGGCAGACTGAAATGCCGAGCTAAATCCATGTAATAAGTGTAATGCCAAAAATATGAACGCGATTACATAAATGCCTACCCTGACAGGGTTTACAAATTTATGTTGTAATTCGTGAAAATATCGATATCCTTCTTCTCCTGCCACCACACCAGACCAATCTCCTTGAATAAATTTGGTGTTGATTTCAGGAAACCAAAAATCATAAAAATGAAGTCCTATAAAACCTAAGATTGCCAGGCCACTATATATCATATTTCTAGACATCCAGGTTGAGTTGGCAGCGCCATTGTTTTTTACATAGCTGACAGCTCTTGCGCGCTTGTTCTGTAATTCTAAATAAAAGCCCATCACAAAGTGAAAAACCACGCCAAAAATCAAGATAGGTTGCATCACAAACTGAATTAATGGACTTGTACCCATATAGTGTGAAACCTCATTGAAAGCATCAGGATTAAGTACTGATAAAATGTTTATTGCAAAATGTTGCAATAAAAAAAACATGAGGAAAAATGCCGAGAGTGCCATCGCCAGCTTACGCCCCACCGAACTTGAAAGTATCCAACTCATAGTATCAAATTGTATGTGTTATATAATAATTCAAATGTACATTCGGAATCATTAGAAACAAAGTCGGGCGTATAATTTTGATAGATTCTAAATAATCCTATCTCTTCTTATTATAATTGATTCGGCAATATTTCAAAATTTACTTAACTTAGTGGCAGGGATTCCGTATGAATATACAGTATTTAGCCTGGGCGTATTATTTTTTGCTTGAAAAACACATTCACGAACTAATTTTTACTGTTTAGAATTGTATAGTTAAACTACCTTGAATGAAACAATTTAGTAAAGGAGCAACATTGCTTCTGACTTTTCTTTTATGTACACTTTCAGTGAGGGCTACTCATATTCGTGCAGGAGAGATTATTGTAGAAAGAATTTCTCCCCAAAGCCTCACATTTAGAATTACGATAATCGGTTATACAGATACTGGGTCTCAAGTACAGTTTGGCGGTGGCGGTTTAGAATTTGGAGATGGTGATGCCGTTCAAATTGATACCGAAAAGGATTTCAGTACCAAGGAAATTTTAGGGGATGAAATAGCCCTGAATACATTTGTGATTACACATACATACCCTGCGCCAGGAAATTATACCCTGCGATTTTTTGAGCAAAATAGAAATGCAGGAATTCTTAATATGTTTAATTCGGTCGATACACCTTTTTATGTGGAGACCAATATCTCAATTGATCCATTTATAGGGTTGAATAATTCTCCGCAATTATTAATTCCTCCAATAGATAGGGCAGCTACTGGTGTTCGATTCATTCATAATCCTGGGGCGTTTGATCCAGATGGTGATAGTTTGTCTTACAAAATAGTCACACCAAAACAAGACATCGACTTGGAAGTTGGAGATTATACACTGCCAAATAACCAAAAACATTATAGTGGGTTAGATTATGCCACTGCGAATCAGGATAAAACCGGACCACCAACCTATACATTAGACCCCTTGACTGGTGATTTGGTCTGGGATTCTCCTGGAGGGGCAGGTGAGTACAACGTAGCTTTTATTGTAGAGGAATGGCGGAAAATACAAGGGCAGTGGCGGAAACTCGGGTATGTGACGCGGGATATGCAAATCATTGTGGAAGAAACAGATAATGAGCCACCTGAATTAATAATTCCGAATGATACATGTGTGGTGGCAGGAGATTTGCTGGAGAAGACTATTTTTGCGATAGATTCTGACAATGATAATGTTACTATGGAGGCGTTTGGTGGGGTGTTTGGACTTTTAACTTCCCCTGCAACCTTTTCTCCTAATCCGCCAGTAAAACAACCAACAGCACCTACTCCTGCCGAGTTAGAATTTTCATGGCAAACAAATTGTTTCCATGTAAGAGAACGCCCATACGAAATACAGTTTAAGGCTAGAGATCACCCACCAGTGGTGAATAGTGTTCAGCCGCCTTCTCTGACAGATTTTAAAACATGGAAGGTGACGGTCATTGGGCCACGACCTGAGGGCTTAACCGCAACCGTGCAAGCGGGTAGAGCGATTCAGCTTAATTGGGATAATTATGCCTGTGCCAATGCAACGTACACGTATATATACCGACGCGTCGATAGCTTTGATTATACACCGGATTATTGCGAAACAGGAATTAGAGAAGGGTCAGGGTATGAATTAATTGACTCTGTTGCCATTGGCACAACTGACTATTTTGACAACAATAAGGGGAAGGGACTTGATCCGGGAGCAAAATATTGCTATAGGTTGGTGGCAATCTTTCCATTGCCTGCTGGCGGAAAAAGTATTGTTTCTGAGGAAGTATGCGCTCTGCTAGAAGCTGATGCACCGGTGATTACCAATGTGACCGTTGAGAAAACAGGAGAAACAGATGGGGAAATTTTGGTGAAATGGACACCACCATTTGAAATAGACCAAATTAATTTTCCACCACCCTATAAATATACTATTGCAAGGGCAGAGGGTTTTAATGGTGAGGCGGGATTGACAGTATTGGGAACGACCACAGGAAATGATACCACATTCATGGATACTGGACTTGACACTGAAAACAAAGTTTATAATTATAGAATCTACTTAGCTGACAATACTGATTTGCCAGTCGATACCTCTGCGGTCGCTTCTAGTGTACGGCTTGAACTCGAATCATTTGTGGGCGGTATCGAGTTGAACTGGCAGGCAGATGTGCCATGGTCTAATAATATTCCTGATTTTCCAATGCACTATATTTATAGAGATAGGGCAGGAGCAGATCCTACACAACTCGTATTAATCGATAGTGTGAATGTTTTAGCTAGTGGGTTTAAGTATATTGATACGGGTAGTTTTAATGGAGAATCACTGTCTGATAAATTTGAGTATTGCTACTATGTAATTACCAAAGGCTCGTATGGTAACCCAAACATTTTTTCGCCTTTAACAAATTTGTCACAAATAATTTGTGCGCAACCGAATGATACCATTTCTCCTTGTACCCCTGTAAATTTAGCACTGCTAGATTGTGAAGATTTTCTGAAAGGAGCACCCTGTAATAATCAAAATTATGAAAATACTTTGACTTGGGAACTAGATGATGATGCAGACTGCGACAATGACATTCGAAGTTTTAATATTTATTTTTCTCCTACCCAGGAGGGAACATATGCGTTGATAGACAATGTAACCAGTTTGACTTTTTTACATGAGAACCTGCCTTCATTCGGGGGTTGTTATAAAGTATCGGCAGTGGATAGGTCAAAGAATGAAAGCCCATTGTCGGAGGCGGTGTGTATTACAAGTACTGAAAATTGTCTGAGGTATAACCTTCCTAATGTTTTTACGCCAAATGGGGATCAATCTAATGACACATTCCAAGCGTATGCAGATATACCTGATAAATGCCCACAGTTTGTGGAAAAAGTAGTTTTTAACGTTTATAACAGATTGGGTAAGAAAATATTTGAATACGAATCGGGCGGTTAAAATAGTATTCACATCGATTGGGATGGTAGGACAATTGGTGGGAAGCCTGCGACCAACGGAATATACTATTATGAAGCAACCGTCACTTTTAACGTTTTTGACCCGAAATTGGCTGAACGGAAAATCAAAGGCTGGATACACCTTTTAAAGTGATTGTTGATTTCCTATTCTCTATTTTCTTCACCATGTAAGGCATTTAAGGTTCATATAAGTTATTTTGTCCTAAGTCCTAAGTCCTA
>CAYRIF010000068.1:0-5353 GCA_964424205.1 uncultured Roseivirgaceae bacterium
CCTACGACTTATAGAACGGTTTTTTTATCAGTTTAAAAGTATTTTGGATACGTAAAATTCTCACTAAAAAAGACCAATCATCAGATTGGTCTTTTTTAGTTTTATAATTCTACAATTCAAGTCTAGCTTCCGCAAGCAACGCAATCATCCGGATTATCAAGCGAGCAAGCCATGTCTGCTGCTTTTTGTTCCTCCATTGCTTTTGCAGTGGGTTGTTCCATTGCTGCTTTATCAACGGTAAACTTAATCGCATCAGAGGCGGCCTTGGTTCTTAAGTAATACATGCCAGTTTTTAATCCCTGCTTCCAAGCATAGAAATGCATAGAAGTCATTTTTCCGAAATTAGGATCTTTGATATGTACGTTCATGCTTTGTGACTGACATACGTACGCCCCTCTGTCTGCTGCCAACTCAATGATTCTTTTTTGCGAAATTTCCCAAACAGTCTTATACAAGTCTTTGATGTTTTGGGGAATATCAGGAAAGTCTTGAATGGAGCCGTTGGCAGAGATGAGTCTATTTTTCATCTCATCATTCCACAATCCCAATTCAATCAAGTCTTTCAATAAATGTTTGTTTACAACGATGAACTCACCTGATAGTGTTCTTCTTGAATAAATATTAGAAGTGTATGGCTCAAAGGCTTCGTTGTTACCCAATATTTGTGAGGTGGAGGCTGTGGGCATTGGCGCTAATAATAGTGAATTTCTAGCACCATGTTTTTTCACTTCTTTTTTCAATGTATTCCAATCCCATCTTCCAGACTCTGGCGTTACACCCCACATGTCAAACTGGAATATTCCTTTTGAAATAGGAGAGCCTTTAAAGGTTTCATAGGGGCCATCCACCACTGCTAAATCTTTTGATGCCGTCATGGCAGCAAAGTGAATGGTTTCATGGATGTCTTTGTTCAAGCCTTGCGCTTCATCAGATTCGAATGGCATTTTGAGCAAGATGAAAGTATCTGCTAATCCTTGAATACCAATACCAATTGGTCTGTGCCTCAGGTTTGAGTTTTTCGCTTCAATTACTGGATAGTAATTCACATCGATCACCTTGTTTAGGTTTTTAGTGATGACATAAGTAACATCATATAATTTTTGGTGATCAAATTTTCCTTCTTTGGTAACAAACTTAGGAAGGGCAATAGACGCTAGGTTACAGACTGCTACCTCATCAGGCGCAGTGTATTCCATAATCTCAGTACATAAGTTACTAGATTTGATGGTTCCTAAATTCTTCTGATTAGATTTTTTATTGGCGGCATCTTTATACAACATATAAGGCGTACCGGTTTCTATTTGAGATTCCAATATTTCAAACCATAAATCTTGCGCCTTTACTTGCTTTATGAATTTTCCTTCTCTTTCATACTTGGTATAAAGTTTTTCAAACTCCTCTCCGTAGCAATCTGCTAATCCTGGTGTTTGATTAGGGCAGAAAAGCGACCACATTTCATTGTTTTCTACTCTTTGCATGAATAGGTCTGGCGTCCATAGCGCATAGAATAAATCTCTTGCACGCATTTCTTCTTTTCCGTGATTCTTTTTCAAATCAAGAAATTCAAAAATATCAGCATGCCATGGTTCTAGGTAAATAGCAAAGCTTCCTTTTCTTTTTCCACCACCTTGGTCAACATAACGAGCGGTCATGTCAAAATTTCTAAGCATTGGCACAATACCATTTGATACGCCACCGGTTCCTTTAATATAGGAGCCTGTTGCTCTGATATTGTGAATACTTAAACCAATTCCTCCGGCGGATTGAGATATTTTAGCACATTGTTTTAATGTATCATAGATGCCATCGATGCTGTCATCTTGCATGGTTAACAAGAAACAGGATGACAATTGTGGCTTGGGTGTGCCTGCATTGAATAATGTTGGCGTAGCATGCGTAAACCATTTCTCGGACATGAGGTTATAGGTTTCTATCACTGCATCCATGTCTTCTTTATGAATACCTACCGCCACTCTCATAATCATATGTTGTGGACGTTCCACAATCTGACCAGCCGCTTTCATTAAATAAGAGCGCTCTAGTGTTTTGAATCCAAAATAATCATATCCAAAATCCCTATCATATATAATAGAAGAATCTAAAAGTGCCGCATTTTTCTTGATAATACCATATACTTCTTTCGAAAGTAATGGCGCATTTTGTTCTGTCACAGGATCAACATAGGTATAAAGCCTTTTCATGGTATTTGAAAAAGACTTACTAGTGACTTTATGCAAGCTCGAAATAGCAATACGTGCTGCTAATTTTGCATAATCTGGGTGTTTGGTGGTCATGGTAGCAGCAATTTCTGCTGCAAGGTTATCAAGTTCGATAGTACTCACACCATCATAGATACCGCTGATTACTTTTTTTGCTATTTCTAATGGGTGGATAAAATTTCGATCTAAACCATAGCAAAGTTTTTCAACTCGTGCGGTAATTTTATCAAACTTTACGGATTCCCTGCGACCGTCTCTTTTTACTACTAACATTTAATTTTTAAGCTTAATGGGTTTTAATTTTTTTTTGTTTTTTAAAAGTCTTCATCTAGCGAAAACTTGGTGGCATGATCTTCTGATTTCAGAACCCCTGCTTTTTGATATTCTGCTACTCTTTTTTCAAAGAAATTTGTTTTCCCTTGCAACGATATCAACTCCATAAAGTCAAAAGGGTTTGTGGCATTGTACACTGCTTCGCAATTTAGTTCAGCCAATAATCTATCAGCAACAAATTCGATGTATTGGCACATTAACTCGGCGTTCATCCCGATTAATTTGACAGGAAGGGCTTCGGTGACGAATTCCTTCTCCATATCTACCGCAGTGGTAATTATTTCTATTACTTTTTCTTTTGGTAACTTGTTAACTAGGTGATTATTATACAAAAGACAGGCAAAGTCACAATGCAGTCCTTCGTCTCTTGAGATTAATTCATTTGAAAAGGTAAGTCCTGGCATAAGTCCTCTTTTTTTCAACCAAAAGATAGAACAGAAGCTTCCCGAAAAGAAAATGCCTTCTACTGCAGCAAAAGCAATGAGTCTTTCTGCAAACGAACCTTCATCAATCCACTTCAACGCCCAGTCGGCCTTCTTTTTTACAAATGGCAGGGTGTCAATGGCATTAAAAAGAAAATCTTTTTCTTTGGAATCCTTAATATAGGTGTCTATCAATAAAGAGTATGTTTCAGAGTGAATGTTTTCCATGGCAATCTGAAAGCCGTAGAAAAATTTTGCCTCTGTGTATTGTACCTCTGCCACAAAGTTTTCTGCAAGGTTCTCATTGACGATACCATCACTAGCGGCAAAGAAAGCAAGTACATGTGAAATAAAATGACGCTCTCCATCGGCTAGCTTTTCCCAATCACGTAAATCCTGACTTAGGTCTATTTCTTCAGCAGTCCAGAAACTGGCTTCTTGTTTTTTATAGAACTCCCAAATATCACTATGCTCTATTGGGAAGAGCACAAACCTACTGTTATTTTCTCTTAGAATAGGTTCAATAAAGCCATTGTCAGTCATCAATGATTATTTTTAAAATAGTATAACACAGCCCGAAGGCATAAGAAATAATAATACACTTAAACAATCCCAAATTTGGGATAATCCATCATAGTTTAGTGTTTTACAGAAGCTATCTTTTGTAGTTGCCAGGCAGAAAGGCGAATTATTTAAAGATAACGGTTACAAATATGATAAAATTATCATTAATAATCAAAGGGAAAATGAAGAGTACAACCAATATAAAAATAGTACAATTATTGTTTATAATAGCTTGTTTTACAGTAAGTTATCAACAATAGTTGAAATAAAAACTTTATTAAATAAGCGCTGTATTTGAAGATATTTTTTTTTAAACTTTTTTATTTAATTATCCACATTATATTTTACCGATATTTTAGTTTGAAATTAAAAGTTATTCTCCTATATTTGCAGTCCAATTTTTTGGAATAGAAAATAAAGTATTAAAAGATGTACGCAATAGTAGATATAGCAGGAAAACAGTTTAAGGTATCAAAAGATCAATCAATCTTTGCGCCGTTGATGGACGGAGAGGCAGGAACTAAAGTGAGCTTTGATAAAGTAATGCTAACTGATAATGATGGAAAGATAAAAATTGGTTCTCCTACAATTAAGGGAGCTAAGGTATCTGGAAAAATCATTGAGCACGTAAAAGGGGATAAGGTAATCGTGTTTAAAAAGAAAAGAAGAAAAGGATATAAAGTGAGGAATGGTCATAGACAAAATTTCACAAAAATATTAATTGAAAAAATAGCATAAAACATGGCACATAAGAAAGGAGCTGGTAGCTCTAGAAACGGTAGAGAATCAGAGAGTAAACGATTAGGCGTTAAGATTTATGGTGGACAAACTGCCATTGCTGGAAATATTCTCGTAAGACAAAGAGGAACAAAACATCATCCAGGTCAGAATGTAGGAATTGGTAAAGATCATACCCTATTTGCATTGACTGATGGTACGGTGACGTTCAAAAAGGGACGGGATAACAAGTCATTTGTATCGGTACTTACTGCTTAAGATACTAAGAATTTAGTCGCAGCATTCAAGGATTTTACATTGTTGAAATTCTTTTATATGTGAGGCATTAAAAGCGCATTCTGAATTTTCAGAATGCGCTTTTTTATTTCATAACTTATAACCTGGTGAGAGAATATTAAATTCAATTCATTTTTTGGAGGAGCATTTATCAAGTGCCTGACGTACTTCCTTCACGGAAATAATACCAGGATTTTCTCCCCAAAGTGTATAAATGTAGGTGGCTACTTCAGCAATTTCAATGTCAGTCAGGTTGGCGTGTGCTGGCATTGCCTGGTTAAAAACAATACCATTGACAGTGATATCTTCTTGCATGCCGTTTTTTATCAAACAGATGGTTCTATCAACATCTGCTTTTAGGTAATCAGAATCTTTGAGTGGTGGAATTAACCTGGCAAGTCCTGAGCCGTCATGCTGGTGACAATTGGTACATTGCGCTTTGTAAATTATTTTTCCTTCTATTTGATATCGTCTTAACTGTACCCTTTCTTCTCGGGTCATTCCAGAGTCTGAGTTTTTTGTGCTGCAGCTGGGGAGGCTAAGGGTAAATAGTATTAGTAGGACAATGTTTTTGTAGTTCATTATTTCATCAAACAATTCTTTATTTTCCTTCAATAACCAAATAAGGCATTGAAGGTTCATATAAGTAATAAGCGTAGAGTTCTTATATGAAACCTTATTTAACCTTATATGTTTAATTTAAAAAACTAACTTATTTTTCATCATTCTCATATTCCTTCAACAATTTAGGAATATCAAGCAGCAACTGATCCACTTTTTCTGGTTTGGTGCCATCATAAA
>CAYRIF010000068.1:5453-14284 GCA_964424205.1 uncultured Roseivirgaceae bacterium
TTAGGAATATCAAGCAGCAACTGATCCACTTTTTCTGGTTTGGTGCCATCATAAAATCCTCGAATATGACGTTCTTTATCAACTAATATTAAAGCGCCACTATGCACTTGCCCACCAGGTGCGTTGGGATCTTCCCTTGCTGCTACCATATACCCATTTTGTCCAAGATCATATATTTTATCTTTATCGCCTGTTACAAAATGCCACTTTGCAACATCTTCAACTCCTAACCGATCGGCATAATCTTTCAACACAGATACAGAATCATGGGAGGGATCAATGGAATATGAGAGCATCCCTAACCGGTCCTCGTCTTTGAATTGTTCGTAAACCCGAAGCATCTGTGTATGCATTATGGGGCAAATACTCGGGCAGGTTGTAAAAAAGAAATCGGCGATGTAAATTTTCCCATCGTAGGTTTCATTAGTGACTAATGCGCTATCTTGATCTACAAACGAAAAATCAGAAACAGTATGATACATGGTATCAACCATGTTTTTTCCATCTTCTATTTTGGTAATCACTTCTCTTCTGCCCAACAACGGAAGCCGCTCATTCTTAGCAGATTGCGTGCAGCTTTGAAGGGTTGAAATGGTGATGAGAAAAAATATTAATAGGCTTACTTTTGAAATATTTTTCATGGTAGGTATATAATTAGAATTGTTTTTTCAACATTGCAAAATTAAAATAATAATGATTCAAAAACGCTTAATTTTACACATATTAATTATGGAATTGTGACTTTCCATTCATCATGGCATTATAAAAGCAAACGAAAGCAACTTGGATAGCAACTATCATATCGGCGAGAGTGAAATAAATCAGGAGCAAGTCTGGGTTGAAAATGCCAAGAAAAGTCCTGAGAAATTTGATAGGCTATATGATAAATACTTTGAAGAGATATTCAATTTTATTTATAGGCGAACTGATGATGAAGCGACGGCCGGAGATTTAACTTCGCAGACATTTTTGGCAGCACTGCAAAATCTGAAAAAGTATGAATTCAGAGGGGTACCATTTTCGGCGTGGCTTTATAGAATTGCTGCTAATCAGGTAAATCAGTATTACCGCAAGTCAAAGAAGAATGTCGTATTTAGTTTGGAGGAATCGATGGTGGGAAAGTTGTTACACGAAGCGGATGCATCTGATGATGATGATGAAAAAGTAACTTTACTTATCGGTTTTTTGGCAGCATTGCCGACGGATGATATGACCGTTTTGGAATTACGGTTTTTCGAAGAAAAGAATTTTAAAGAAATAGCTTACATACTATCATTGACAGAAAGTGGAGCGAAAATGAGAACTTATAGAGCGATTGAAAAATTAAAAAAATTGTTTATTTCAAAAGGAAAAATGATCGACTAATGAGAGAATGGAGATTTATGATGTTTAGTATTGCTAGAATTAATTATTTAATCATTGTTTTATCGAAGCATTTATAATGAAAACAAAGAATGAAGAGGCACGCCTGCGTGACTATTAATAAATAAATAAAATGAAGAGGCACGCCTGCGTGACTATTAATAAATAAATAAAATGAAAAGGCACGATATAAAATTAAGAAAGGAGAAGTTCAGTGCAAGCCGCATGAAGGAGCACAAGGACTACAAGCAGTTGCTGCGAAAGCACCGGCAGACCCGTCGTGTCAAATCTAAATTTCAATTGATGGCACTGGTGTTTATGCTAACAATGATTTGTGGGGTTATCTATTTCAAAATAACCAGAAAGCCACTAGATGTTAACAAGCCAGAAAAGAAGGCATTAAAATATAAGGAAGCCATCAAGCCCCAAATTTTGAATGACACGAATACCATCATCAATATTTTGGGAGAGAAGGCGATGCCAGTAGGCGGAGAAGAAGCATATTTGAAATACTTAGAAAACAATATTAATTACCCGAAAGAAGCAGAGGCGGCAAAGGTAGAAGGGAAGGTGTTGATTCAATTTTTGGTAAACAAAAATGGCGCACTTACTGATTTTAGAGTAGTGAAAAGTATCGGGTTTGGCTGTGATCAAGAAGCGATTAGACTACTGAAGGAAGGGGCAAGTTGGATGCCTGCGACGGTGAACGGCGAAAAGAGGATGGGCAGTATGATTGTGCCTGTTGTATTTAGATTGAATAAGAAATAAAAAAACTTAAGCTAACTCAGGGGTATCTAGAAGAAACTTTGAAGAAGACATGCAGCGTCCTGTTCGAGAGACTCTGATGGAGTGAATAAAAATATCCGGAATTGCCGTGCTGTGAAAAGCACAAAATCGTATGCATACGGTTCATAAATTTATTTTAAACGTAAAATTAAAAATTATGGAACCGAAGAAAAAGCGTAAAGCTGATATTACCCGTTACCGAGGCATGTTTTTTAGCATTGGCCTGATCATAAGTTTAGGATTGACTATTTCTGCTTTTAAGTGGAAGTCAACTGTAGAACATATTGATATTTGCAGACTTCCGCTAGTGATTGAGGAATCTTGGATTGATATACCACCACCAACGGATATTAGTCCGCCGCCTCTGCCACCCAAAGCTATAAAAATGGTGGAGGTCAATAATACAGAGGAAACATCTAAAATTGATTTCCCCATTTTTGAAATGAATGAGGGTGATGCAATTCCTGAAGCAAAGGAAATTCCTATCGATGAGGAAGATGCTGATACTATTTTTGAAGGAATTGTTGAAGAACAACCCACTCCCAAAGACGGCTATGCAGCTTTCTACAAGTTTTTAAGTAAAAACCTAAAGTATCCCACACAAGCAAAACGAATGGGAATAGAAGGCAAGGTTTTTATGCAATTTGTCATAGAAAAAGATGGGCGCATTACTGACGCCAAAGTGATCAAAGGTATTGGAGCAGGGTGCGATGTAGAAGCACTTCGGGTAATCAACAAACACCCTAAGTGGAATGCAGGCAAACAAAGAGGGCGTGCTGTCAAAGTGAGAATGGTCGTCCCGATTGTCTTTCAGCTTAATTAGAAACAAAAATTTTGACCTTGCACACTCATGTTTGTGCATTCGTATGCAGGGTTATAACCTTGATTTTCAATCAAGTATAACAACCTATTTTTCAAATTTAACGCCCATACATGATGAGCAGATTAAAAAAACGAATAGACACAGAAATCAATGCAGGTTCGATGGCAGACATTGCCTTTTTATTATTGATATTTTTCTTGGTGACAACTACTATTAGTGCTGATAAAGGCATTATTATGAAGTTGCCTCCTGAGCAAAAAATAGACATTCCTTTTGTCAAAATCCCTGAAAGAAACCTTTTCAAAATTATGATTAACTCCAAAGATGAACTGCTCATTGAAAATGAATTGGCAGCAAATTTTGATGGTATAAGGCAGCAAATTAAAACGTTCATATTGAACCCAAAAAATGATAAAAATTTGGCGATTTCTCCTCAAAAAGCCATAATCTCTATCAAAACAAATAGGGGGACAAGCTATGATAAATACATCACCGCACTTGATGAGGTACAGGCTGCTTATTATGAAATATATGCAGAAAGAGTTGGGATTACGCCGGAGGAGTTTAGAAAACTTGACAGAAAAGATCCAGTACAGAAAAAGATTTATGAAAAAGGCAGGAAGGATATGCCGATGAATATTTCTATTGCAAAGCCTTCAAAATAAAACTAGATGACTATGAACAAATTCAAAAAAAGTATGCGCTCAAAAATAAGAATTCCAACATCATCATTGCCTGATATTGTTTTTATGTTGTTATTCTTTTTTATGGTGACGACCATCGTCCGACCAAATGAAGTTTTAGTAAAGCAGCAAATTCCCAAAGCAACACAACTTAAGAAAATTGAGAAGAAATCACTGGTCGTACATTTTAATATTGGGGAGCCTAAAAATACAGATCAATTTGGTGAAGTGCCAAGGGTTCAACTAAATGGCACTTTTATTGAAGTTGAGCAGATTCCTCAACTTATTGAAGAAATTAGAACTTCGTTTGCAGAGCGCGAAAAGAACAAACTCATCATGTCTTTAAAAATTGACAATAAAGTGAAAATGGGCATTGTTAATGACGTGGAGGAACAGCTAAAAAAAGTAAATGCAAGAAAGGTAATTTACAATACGAGTCATGATATTTCTGAAATTAATTAAAAAACCATACAAGTTTAGCAGTTTTTAATGTTTTCACCTTATTTTTGTGTCTTTTCTATATAAAATGTGGTTCGGTTTTTGTAATTAGACATTATTATATAGCAATTATTGAATTAGGTGAAATATTTTAACATTATGCGGGGTTGTTTAATTTTAATAATCTTCATGTCTTGTGGCATTGTGGGGAGGGCGCAAACTGCTGGTACTCATTATGAAGAAGGCGTTAGACTTTTAGGCTTAAATGATAACAAGGGGGCATTAAAATCTTTTTCAGCGGCAATCAATATTGATAGTTCGTTTTATATAGCCTATATCAATCGAGCTAAGGTGAGGTATACACTCAAAGATTACCACGGGGCGATGCGGGATATTAATCAGGCAGTAACCCTTCGTCCAAATGGGTATGATGTTTACATTGCACGAGCGAATATGTTTACCAAGCTCAAAAAATATGCAAACGCATATGATGATTATTCGAAGGCATTGGAACTGAACCCAAATATGATGGAGGTAATTTACCAGAGAGCTCTGGTGGCGAAGCGACTGGGTGACTACGAACATGCAATTAAAGATATTGATGCAGCATTAAGGGTCGATCCTGTTAATGACACATTATTTGCCTTAAGGGCTTTTTTAAGAACAGGTGCCTATGATCCCGGAACACTAAAAGGGCAGGAATTATTGACAGCGGCAATTGTTGACCTTGACGCAGCTATTAAATATGATGCTGCCAATGCAGCCTATTATGACCAAAGGGGAGAATGTAAATTTGAATTGCTTAGAAGTTTAGAGGCGTTGGCGGATTTTAATATTGCCATCGAATTAGATTCTGCTAATGCGGAATTTTATAATAATAGAGGGTTGGTAAAAATGCAAATTGAGGACTATAGGAGTGCCAACAGAGATTTTTCAATGGCCATAAATTTATCACCTGATAAAGAATACTATTTTAGGAATCGTGGATTAACAAGGTTTAATGGAGGAAAATATAAAGCGGCAGTTAGCGATTATTCAACGGCAATAAGTATGATTGAAGAGGGAATGACCAATCCAAATGATAAGGGTACAAATTTTAAATTAACGAATGCATATATTGTTCGAGGGCTAGCACATATTTCTATGAAAAATAACTATGCAGCGTGTACTGATTTTGAAAAAGCAGTAGCCTTAGGAGAGACCAAGGCTAAAAACTATGTACAACAATACTGTGCGCACGGACAGTAGAATTGCCAATAAAAATCAACCAGCTGATTCTTTTTCAGAAGCCAGCGCTTCTTTTGTTACACCTTTCTTTTTTTGCTTCAATCTTTTGGGCAAGCGATCTTCAAACAAATAGCGGTTGATTAATTTTCTAAGTTCTGGCGGGGTAATATTTTTATTAATGCTTGCATTTTTCACCGATGAAATTTCTCCTGTTTCTTCCGAAACAACAATAATCATCGTATCGGTTACTTCTGACATTCCAATGGCTGCTCGGTGTCTTAACCCAAGATTTGCTGATAAATCGCCTTTGTCTGTAACAGGCAATATGCATCGTGCCGCTTTAATCATCCCATTGTGAATTATGACGGCGCCATCATGCAGCGGACTGTACTTGTTAAAAATGGAGAGCAGTAATCGTTTAGAAATTTTGGCATCAATAATATCACCTGATTCTGCATAAAATCGTAGTTCGGCATCTTTGGACAAAACAATCAAGGCACCAGTGTTAGAGCCACCCATTGCTTTTACTGCATCAATAATTGCATTGACCTGAAATCCTTTTTTATCTAAGTCATCTTTTTTTCTTAACAATCCCCTGAATAAATCCCTGTTTATATCAGTTGTTTTTCCTAATAGGAGTAGAAATTTCCTTATTTCTGGCTGAAATAAAATGATAGCGGCAATGACACCCACTTGCATAAACTGACCAAGAATAGTAGAAACCAATTCCATGCCAGCGGCATCTACCACTAAATAGATGAGGTAGAGAAATAAGTAGCCAAGAAAAATCGTCACTGCCATGCTACCTTTCATCAGCTTATAAACCTGATACAACAATAGGCTCACAAGTAAGATATCAATGACATCTACCCATCCTATTTTTAAAAAACCTATGTCAAATAAAAGTATCATGCAGTAACTTTCTGATAAAGATTTACAGCCTCCTTTGCCTCTTTCACATCATGAACACGCAATATTCTTGCGCCGTTCATCAATGCAATGGTATTTAAAATACTTGTGCCATTTAATGCAGCTTCAGGTGTAATATCAAGTGTTTTGTAAATCATTGACTTTCTAGATAGTCCTACCAAAACGGGTAGGTTTAGCGCGTTAAAATACTTCAATTTTTTGAGTAATTCATAATTTTGATTCAATGTTTTAGCAAAACCAAATCCTGGGTCTAAAATTATATCTTTTACGCCTAATGATTGCAGCCTTTTCACCTTGTTTTGAAAATAATCCAAGATGTTTTCAAGTAAACTATCGTAGGCAGTCATGGACTGCATGGTTGCAGGTGTTCCCCTCATATGCATTAATATGTAAGGGACATTCAATTTGGCAATGACTTCAAACATTTTATTATCTGCCTCGCCCCCTGAAATATCATTGACCATGGCAGCGCCGTGATCCACAGCGACTTCAGCTACTTGCGAACGAAAGGTATCTACAGAAATGATTGTTTCAGGAAATTCCTTTAATATTAATGTGATTGCTTCTTCCACTCGTTTTGTTTCCTCAGTTTGAGAAACTTCCTCCGCCCCTGGTCGGGAAGAGTAGCCACCAACATCAATTATTGCCGCACCTTCTGTTAATATTTTCTCCACCTGAGATATAATAGCATGGTCTGTTTTGTGTTTTCCGCCATCATAAAAAGAGTCGGGCGTCATATTCAAAACGCCCATAACCACTGGCTTCTCCAAATCAAGTATCCTTCCTTTTATATTCAGTGTTTTTTTTGTGTAAAAAACTGTATCTTTCATTGATAAACCTCTAAATTCGCATGTAAAATTAGTTGTATGTCTCGGTGGCATTCTATTTTTCAGTAAAAAACAATATAAAAAATTGAACGAACAAACATTAGAAGAGTTTAAAGGTGTTATTACTGCTTGTAAAGACCTTTTTTCTAAAAAATCAAAGGATTATGGCACTGCTTGGCGAATATTACGCTTGCCATCTATTACCGATCAAATTTTTATTAAAGCGCAGCGTATCAGGTCTATCCAAGAAAAGGGAGTTCAAAAAGTAGATGATGGGATTGTTTCAGAATTTGTGGGAATCACAAATTATTGCATCATGGCAATTATTCAGATGCAGTTAATAAACGATAAAAGACTGGAAATTCCTTACGACGAGTTAGTACCTATGTATGATGGAGCAGTGGATGAAATTATTAACCTTTTACAAAATAAAAACCATGACTATGATGAGGCTTGGCGTGAAATGCGGGTCAGCTCTATCACAGATATTGTATTGATGAAGTTGATGCGGGTCAAACAAATAGAAGACAATCAAGGGAAAACAATTGTGTCAGAAGGAATCAAAGCTAATTATCAAGACATGGCGGTTTACGCTGTCTTTTGTTTAATCAAACTTAAATTCGTTTAAAACTTACTATAAGAAATGAAATTTGCTAAAAACTTTGCGCGTTATTTTGTAGGAATCTTGTTCATAATTTCTGGACTGATCAAAATCAATGATCCTGTAGGCACGGCGATTAAAATGGAAGAGTATTTTGATGTTTTTGCGTCTGACATTGCTTCGTTTTTTCATGTGTTTACTCCTTATGCTTTAGCCATAGCGGTTATCATGAGTGTGCTAGAGGTGGTTTTAGGCATCGCCTTACTCATTAAATATAGAATGAACATTACCATATGGGCACTCGGTCTGATGATAGTATTTTTCACATTCCTTACTTTTTACTCCGCTTATTTCAATAAAGTAACAGATTGCGGATGCTTTGGTGATGCCATCAAACTGACCCCTTGGCAGTCATTTAATAAGGATGTCGTCCTCGTTATTTTGATTGGTGTTTTATTTATAAATAGGTATAAGTTTATCCCTTTTGTAAAGGAAAAAATGGGAGATGTTATTTTGCTGGTGGCAACATTGGCGATTATGGGAGCAGCGATTTATGCCATCAATCACTTGCCATTTAAAGATTTCAGGGCTTATAAAATTGGTGCAAATATTCCTAAATCTATGCAGCCATCCGAAGAACTGCGGTATAAATTTATTATGAGCAAAGATGGGGAGGAAATTGAATTTGACAAATTTCCCAATGACACGACCTACAAATTTAAAGAAATGGTTTTGAAAAATCCTGATGCCAATCCTAAAATTACAGATTACAGTGTGTGGAACGACGATGGAGATTTTACCGAAGAAACTTTTAAAGGCTTTAAGCTCATTATCATTGCCTACGATGTGACTAAAACCAATGTGGATAGTTTTATAGAAATTAATAAACTATTAGCAGGCCTAAAAGGCAGTGTTGTGGAGCCCATCGTACTCACCGCATCGGATGGTGCTACTTTCGAAGAGTTCCGACACCATGTGCAGCTTGCCATTCCGTATTACTTTACCGACGCAACTGTATTGAAAACTATCATCCGCTCGAATCCTGGTATTGCGTTATGGAAAAACGGAGAGGTGATGGGCAAGTGGCACTATACTGATGTGCCTGCTGCAGCGGAAATTTTAAGCCAAACAAAATGAGATTGTGAAACTATTTC
>CAYRIF010000069.1:0-13775 GCA_964424205.1 uncultured Roseivirgaceae bacterium
GGCATTAATGGCGTGATGATTCAACCTGAGCGATTCACCACCTTCAAAAACCAAAATAGGCTTCCCCATTTTCACGCCTTGTTTTCTATGTGATTTGGGAATAGCAAGCTTTTCAACAATGAGCGGTGGTGCAAATATTTTAGCCAGTTTCATTGCCTCAGCATCTCCAGTGGTTACACGCAACTGAGGGAAATTTGAAACGCTATTGCCGCCAGTATGGAAGTCGACACCAAAATCTATGAGCGGCAAAATTTTATTAGTCATGACATGTGCCACCCTCGAAGCGAGTGACCCTTTGAGGCTGCCTGGGAAACTTCTATTCACGTCCTTTCCGTCAGGCACATCTCTCGAGAAATTAATAAAGCCATAAACATTTAAAATTGGAATCGCGATAACAGTTCCCTTTTTGAGGTTTGAATACAAACCTTGCGCAATAGATTTTCTAATAATTTCTACACCATTGATTTCATCTCCATGAAGTCCACCTAAAAGTAGCACGGATGGTCCTGGCTCTTTGCCTCTGAAAACATGGACATTAATATGTATCACTGTTCCTGAAGGTAGTTTGGCAACGTTAATTTTTGCTTTACCACTTTCTCCTAGTTGGAAAGTCGATTTTCCAATAATTATTTCACGCACTTATTTCTTTATTTTAGAGACAACATATTCAATGATTTTACTTGCTATATCCTCTTCGGTAGCCCTCTCAATTCCTTCCAGTCCTGGGGAAGAGTTGATTTCCAAAATTAGAGGGCCACGATTACTTTGTAAAATGTCAACGCCTGCTACATGCAAGTCCATTGCTTCGCAAGCAAGTAAAGCGGTGTCTCGCTCCTGATCAGTAAGCTGAATGATTTCAGCTGTACCACCACGGTGTAAGTTGGAGCGAAATCCACTGTTGGAGGTTCTTTTCATCGCTCCTACTATCTCACCATCTACCACCAGAATCCTTATATCACTACCAGCACATTCTTTAATAAATTCTTGAACAATCACCGGCGCTTTTAAAGTATTAAATGCTTCAATGACAGATGCTGCAGTATTCATATTGTCAACCAAAACAACGCCGAGCCCTTGTGTGCCTTCTAATAGTTTTACAACCCAAGGCAGTTCTCCTAGTGCATCTGTTAACTGACTAATCTCACTTACATGGTCAAAAAACACGGTATTTGGCAAGCCTAAACCAGAGTTAGAGAGTTTTTGTAAGCTTCTAATTTTGTTTCGAGACCTAAGTAGTGCATTGGAAGAGAGAGATGAAAAAACATTCATCATTTCAAACTGTTTAACAACCGCAGCGCCGTATGAGGTGACCGAAGAGCCTATCCTAGGTATGATTGCATCAATGTCTGTAAGCCTGTTGCCATGGTAATATATAACTGGGTCATTGTTCTCAATGGAGATATTACAACGAAGGTGGTCTATGACCACCATGTCTAACCCATGTGCTGCGCCAGCTTCTACCAAACGGTGGGTAGAATACAATTGTGTATTTCTGGAAAGCACGGCTACTCTCATGAAGTAATTCTAAGGTTACTGATGATTCTCAACGCTAAAATTACAATTTACTACCAATTTTTATCCGAATGATGATAATTTAATTTGTGGGCACGGTGCTTTTATGAAAATTCTTTGGCACCTCTTTCCTTTCCTTATTTGTAAAGCTTTGAGGCGTTTTCTTTGTTAAATTTCCAATTTGAATATCTTTTATTTTTTCGCCCATTTTGCTTTTCCCATTAAATTGAGCGCCAGCTTCTACTATGAGTTTATTCACAATGATGTCACCATGGATTTTGGCGGTAGGTTTTAATACCAGTGTGTCTGCGACTTGGATGGTGCCAATTATTTCTCCTTCTACATCTGCATTTTGCGCCAGAACATTCCCTTCAATGATGGCAGGTTGTCCTATTACTAATTTGGATTTAGTAGTTATATCCCCAAAAATCTTTCCTTCTATTCTTAGATTTCCGTGGGTTTCTACACTGCCATTGATGATGGTTCCTTTTCCTATGGCATTGCTACTGTTTCCTGCTACATGCGCCTCTATTGCTGCTTCTTTTTTGTTAAACATGGTTTGCTATTTTTTTTGGTTAATAGTTTTGGTATAATTCTAATAAATTACCACTGCTTCATAACGTTTGTTGTTTAAATTAATTGTAATTTACTTGCATAAAAGTAGAAATATTATTTTAGAAATTAGCTTTTAGATGCTAAAAATTTTATCAGCGGTACAAATTAGAGAAGCAGACGCTTTTACCATTAAAAATGAACCTATTTCTTCGATTGATTTAATGGAGCGTGCAGCTGTTGCATTTGTTAACAAATTTATTCAAATGTATCATGCAAATGAAGGGGTTATCGTGGTGTGTGGAACGGGAAATAACGGTGGTGATGGATTGGCTATCAGTCGGTTACTAATAGAAAAGGGATTTGCTGTAACTACTTATGTTGTTGGAGGGCGAGAAAATAGATCATCAGATTTTGAAGCGAATTATGAACGGCTTTTGAAGCAGGCGACGATTGTCAAAATTAAAAGTAGGATAGATTCATTTATTTTGAAAAGTGATTGTATTCTTATTGATGCTATTTTTGGCTCTGGACTTTCACGTCCTATTACTGGAATATATGCAGGTGTCATCGATAAAATGAATGGCGCAGGAACACCAATGATTGCTGTCGACATTGCCTCAGGTTTATACTGTGACAAGCCAGCTGAAGGAGACGTAATTATTAAACCAACAACCACAATTACATTTCAAATGCCAAAGCTGGTTTTTATGATGCCAGCGTATCATAAATATGTGGGAAAATTAGAAGTAGTAGACATTGGATTAGATAAACGGTTTCTTGAAAAAGCAGAATCTGCATATCGATATGTTGAACAGATTGATGTATCTGCCTATTTAAAAAAGAGAAGTAAATTTTCTCACAAAGGAGATTACGGAAAGGTATTGTTAGTGGCAGGTAGTTATGGAAAGATGGGAGCGGTGATTTTGTCAAGTAGTGCTTGTATGCGAATGGGCACAGGCCTGTTAACAGCACATGTGCCAAAGTGTGGATATGAAATTATGCAAGTAGCTACTCCTGAAACCATGGTTGTAGTGGATAAAAAGCAAAAATATATTTCCGATTTCCCAAAAGATGTAGAAAAGTACGATGCAATAGCGATTGGTCCAGGATTAGATACTAAACAACAATCCATTGAGGCACTCACTGCTTTTTTAGAAGCCTATGATAAGCCAATCGTAATGGATGCCGATGGCATTAATATGTTGGGTTTGAAAAAAGCACGATTGAGAAAACTACCTAAAAACTCCATCCTTACGCCGCATGTAAAAGAGTTTCAGCGCATAGCCGGCGATTGGAAAAATGATTTTGAAAGATTGACACTGCAAAGTGAATTTTCAAAAAGACATGAAGTGTTTGTGGTACTCAAAGGTGCACATACTACTATTTCTACACCAGAAGGGAAGCTAATTTTTAACAGTACTGGGAATCCAGGCATGGCAACAGCAGGAAGTGGCGATGTGCTCACAGGTATGATTGTTTCATTGCTTGGGCAAGGATTTTCTTCTGAACAAGCTGTAATTTGTGGTGTTTATTTGCATGGGTTAGCAGGTGACTTGGCTGCTGAAGTAAAAACAGAACATTCATTAATAGCTTCTGATATTGTTGATTTTATACCTTTGGCATATAAAAAAATAATAACATAAATGGTACGAAAATTTAGAGTTGGGCGGGTAATCAAAAGATTGATACTACTCTTTTTTGTAATCACTTTTCTACAAGTTTTGTTGCTGCGTTTTATCAATCCTTGGACATCCTCAAAGATGCTGAGTAACAAGGTAGATTTGATATTTAGTGATACAAAAGACAAGCAGATTCATTTTAACTGGAAGGACTATAACGAGATTTCTCCGTACATGCCGCTGGCCGTAATAGCAGCGGAGGATCAGAAGTTTCCAGAGCACTATGGCTTTGATTTTTCTTCGATAGAAAAGGCAATGGAGCAAAATAAAAACCGCAAAAACAAGAGAGGAGCAAGTACCATTACGCAACAGGTGGCTAAGAACTTGTTTCTATGGCAAGGTAAAAGTTATATGCGAAAGGGGCTAGAGGCATACTATACTTTGTTGATTGAATTGCTGTGGAGTAAACAACGCATTGTGGAAGTTTACCTCAATATTGCGCAGATGGGTAATAATACTTATGGCGTAGAAGCCGCTTCTCAAATATATTTGAAAAAATCTGCAAATAATCTCACCAAAAATAATGCAGCACTTATTGCCGCTGTTTTGCCCAATCCAATCAAATTTCAGATAAAAAAGCCTTCTGCCTACACGGTAAAACGTCAGATTTGGATACTACATCAGATGTGGCAGCTTGGAAACGTAAAATTTTTAGAAAAATTGTGAAACCTTGGTGTGGTTTTTGCTGTTTAACCATAAATACTGATAAGGGTTATGAAAAAATTTCTGTTTATACTTACATTTTTAGCTTTTACCTATGCTGGTAATGCCCAGACATTGGCACGAGTGGATGTGGAAAAGACAGTAGAAGTCCAGTTGTATCCAAACCCAACGGTGAACAATCTAAATATCAACTTAAATACGGATAAACTTCAGAATGTATCCTTTGAATTGTACAGTTTGATAGGCAGTAAACTAACCTTCAGTGTAGAAAAGAAAGCTGACAATCACTATAAAATACCAGTGGATAAACTAGGAGCAGGATATTATCTGTTGATTGTTAAGGACAGAAACCAGCATTTCAAAAAAGCTTATAAATTTCAGAAGTTATAAACTTCAATGTAATTTTTGTGATGCGTCTTTTTGGGCAGTAATCTTCCATGATTTATATCATTTTGATGTTAAAATGGTATTCGTTATATTTTTTATTATTTTGCGGTATGAAAATAAAATCCCTAACCCTTTTCACCAATAAGCTATCCAAACAGCAGGATTTCTATACCAAAACATTAGGATTTGAATTGTTAGACGAAGCGCAGGATAGCTTTGTCATCCAGGTTGGATTTACAAAACTGAAATTCAAATTAAGAACAAAGCATTATAAATACCACTACTGTTTTTTAATCCCTTCCAATAAATTAAGTGAATCGATAAGTTGGCTGCAAGAAAGGCTGGAACTTATCAAAATTGAAGAGGAAAGGGTTATCCAACATTTTGAAAATTGGAATGCTGATTCTGTTTATTTTTACGATGGTGCTGGAAATTTAGCAGAATTTATAGTGCGGTATGATTTGAAGAATGAAAACCAGGAGGCGTTTTCTTTATCACACATTTTAAGTGTTAACGAAATAGGAATGCCCACCCATAATGTTGCTAAGATGAATGCGCAATTAGAAGATAAACTGAACTCTAAATTTTGGAAAGGAGATTTAGAAAGGTTTGGTACCAACGGTACGCAGAATGGGTTGTTCTTGTTAGTAAATAATGAAGTGAAGGAAACCTGGTTTCCTACAGAGCTTGAAACCCAATCATCACCTTTTGAGGCAACAGTTGACGTTGCTGGAACCGTATTTGATATCAAATTTTATAATCAAGAAATTAGTGTTGGAAATGGCAATAACTAACGCTAGCAATTTCATAGCGCAGTAATTTACTGTAAAATATTCCTTATATGGTAAAAAAACAAACATATAAGACATAGAAGAAGATATAAGGTTTCATATAAGGACTAATAGCTATATTAGCGAATGCATTAAAGCATTAGGTCATGCGCTCATTTTTGAGGCTTAGGAAGCTAAAAAAGTAACGAAAAGCGGTATTACCTAGAACGTAACCACAATTAATGATATAATACATGGATAATTATTTAACATTTTCATTAACGGTATTTACAAGTTTTTTTGCCATCATGAACCCTATTGCTGGGATTCCTGTATTTGTTGCTTTAACGGAAGGTGCAGATAAGAAAACGAAGGAGAGGATTAATAAAAAAGCCAGCTCAACCGCGTTTTTGATTGTATTTGTATTTATTTTACTTGGTAAATTTATATTTGATTTATTTGGAATAACCATACCTGCATTTAAAATAACAGGTGGTATTTTAGTTTTTTATATTGGTTTTGAAATGTTGCAATCAGCGAAATCAACTGTCAAACACTTACGAAATGTGGCGATTAATGAAGAATTAGCAATTTCTCCATTAGCCATCCCACTACTTGCCGGGCCGGGTACAATAGTAACCGCTATGAATTTTGTTACCAATACTAGTTATATTCGTATTGGTATTGTCATTTTTATTTTTGCCGTCATGTGTTTTTTAACTTATTTATCATTTAGAATTAGTGATAATATTGTTGAAAAAATTGGAAAAAATGTATTGGGAGTTTTTGAAAAAATTATGGGATTAATTATTGCAATTATTGGTACAAATATGGTTATTGAGGGGATAAGAATTGCTTTTTTACAATGACCCCATACTTTTTAAGTCATGCAAAAAAAGAATCTCAATCATCTTGATGAGATGGAATTTACAAAACAAATATAAATGATGAAAGAAATTCATAGGAAAAGAAATAAGAATTTAGGATTAGCAGAATTAATTGCCATTGCATTGGGTGGAATGGTGGGTGGAGGAATTTTTACAATTCTTGGAATATCTGTTTCGATGATTGGAAATTTAACGCCAATTGCAATTATTATAGGTGGGATGATTGCAGCATTAGCAGCTTATTCGTATGTGAAATTAGGGTTGTACTATAAAGATGAGGGAGCTACCTATTCATTTTTCAAAAAAACATATCCTGAGTCACATTTTTCAGCGGCTGCTATCGGGTGGTTTATTATTTTTGGGTACATCAGTACATTGGCATTGTACGCTTATACTTTTTCTTCTTATGCTATTAGTAGTACCGATTTTGCTAACAATATATGGGTTAGAAAAGCTATTGCTGTTGCAGTCATTGGAATTTTCACTGTTATCAATTTATGGAGTGTAAACGGAATGGGGAAGATTGAGGATTTGATGGTTTATACTAAATTGATTGTGCTGACTATTATTTCATTTGTGTTAATGCAACACGGAACAACGGATTTCGGAATATTTATTGGCAATATGAGTTTAGACGCGGAAAATTCAGGATTGTTGTCCATTCTTATAGTTGCCTCACTGACATTTGTTTCCTATGAAGGATTTCAGTTGGTGATTAATGCGGTAAATGAAATGACAAATCCTAATAAAAATATCCCACGAGCTATATATTTAGCAATAGGTTTAGCCATTCTGATTTATGTAGTGATAGCATTAGGGGCATTATTTGCTATTCCAACAGAAGAAATTATTAAAAATAAAGAATATGCACTTGCTGCAGGAGCGGGAAAAGTGCTTGGAAAACTAGGCACAAATCTCGTGATTTTGGGAGCAATATTAGCCACCAGTAGTGCTATAAGCGGTACGGTTTTTGGCTCATCGAGGCAAATGTCAGTAATTGCCAATGATGGGTATTTCCCAAAGTGGTTATCGATTAGAAAGAATAATAGTCCAAACAATGCAATTATTGGAATGGCAGCAATGGCAAGTATTTTAATTCTGATTGGTGGATTGGAAGTGATACTGGAATTTGGGAGTATCACTTTTCTGTTAGTATCATTATTAATGGCAATTGCCAATTATAAAATCAGAGATAAAACGCATTCTTCAAAGTTTCTTACCGCTTTGTCCATATTTGGGCTAGGAATTGGCGGGTTGCTAATTTTATATTATGAATTTACACATAAATGGGCGCAAATGCTTGCCATTATTTTATTGTATGTTTTGTTAGCATTGGGCGCTTGGGGATATTCCAAAAATAAAAATCGCAAATAGATTTTGCTACATTAATATTGAAATAGCGCTTTAGAATCTATTTTTTCACACAATCTTCTCTACAATAAGTTGCCGTAACTAGTTAGTCTAACTGATTTTCATGGGTTTTACAAAAAGGAATTCAATCTAATATTACGACATCTCAAAATTAAAATCGTATAAGTTCAGAGATGTGGATAATGGATTTCCTCCAAAATAAAGTATTAGAGTGCTATTGTAAAATTAAGAATCTGTATTTTTAATAAAGTATGTTGGTTAGAATAATAAATAAGGTGTAAAAAAATCACTCCTTATTGTAGGATAGAATGTGGATAACTATGTGAATAGCAGTATTTTAAGTGCATAAGTTGTGGATAAAAAAAGTGCTAAAAAATTTGCTTTTCTCAGAAATAATATTACCTTTATACCATCAATGTGAGAGATAAAAGACAAGCGTAAAATCTTGGCTAAGTTACTCAAGAATTTCGGAAATTTTTAATGCCTACGGGACTTAGAGAAGGAAGAGAGGAAGGATGATTTAGTTAGCATGGAAAAGGAAAAATCTTCGGATTTTGAATTTGAAAGAAAGTCATAATAACAGTAACATTGGCGTTTATTAGTTTTTACGGAAATTATTAGATGAAACGGGAAAAGTGTTTTAAATAATGCAACTTCCCGTTTTTTGTTTTTATAAGCTTCTTTGCTTTCGCATACTTTCCCGCCACCTGTTGATTTTGTAGGCGCTAACTCGAAGTTGATGCCTATCCCTGGTTACGTAAATAACCAAAATCACCGCAATACTTGACATTAATCATTTCATAATTAGTTGGTATGTATGTCATTTACCACAGCAAGAAAATAAACGGTTATGTTATGAAACGAATATTGGTTCCTACAGATTTTTCGGAATGTGCTGATTATGCAGCACAAGTGGCATTGGACTTTGCAAAAAAAGCAAAGGCAGAAATTCATTTTTTACACCTGATGTCGATTCCTATCGACTGGATTAATATGACATCGAATCAGGAAAAATTGTATCCTGACATTACAAAAAAAGTTAAAAAAGTAAATGTTCGTCTTGATGAATTAGTTGAAAAAGCAGAAAAGGAGGGGGTCTCTGCCAAGCGGTATATTCATTACAGTGAAAGATATATCAATATAATTGACCACTTAGAAAAATATGATTGTGATTTCATAGTAATGGGTTCACATGGTACAAGTGGTGTCAAAGAATTATTTATTGGTTCTACTACACAAAAAATTGTTCGCTTATCTAGTGCGCCTGTATTTGTAGTCAAAAGTACATCAAAACCGCTCAAGCTTTCAAAAATCATATTTGCTTCTGACTTTGAAAAAGATATGCTGGAATCATTTGAACAGGTATTGAATTTTGCTAAATTAAATGATGCAAGACTAAATCTTTTGTATTTGGTTACACCTCTGAATTTTATAGATACGGAAAAAATTAAAGAAAAGATGAGCATTTTTAAGGATAGGGCAGGAGTATTGCTCGACACCTCGGAAATCTATAACTGTTTTGATATTGAGGATGGCTTGAAAAAATATAGTAATCAAATCAATGCTGATGCGGTTGCCATGGTTACCCATGGAAGAAGAAGTATAGCAAGGCTCATTACAGGTAGCTTTACTGAAAATGTGATTAATCACCTTGATATACCTGTTTTGTCAATTAACATACATTATTCATGAGATTAGGATGGTGTATGTGAGGCGTCAAAATACAAGGACTGTCGCTTAGATTACAAGGATTTTTCAACCTATCTTCCGCAGGCACAACGTCATCAAGTTAAGCATATAAATGCTGAAATCTCCTTGGGTTTGTGTCCCCACAAACCAAAATGTATATGATATAAAACCGAATTCATACCGAGCATGAAAAAAAAGCCCTAATCTAATGACATTGTCTGCAGGCAAGTGAAGTGGATACGCCAAGATAATGCCATCTTCCAGATTTGGGATTATTCCTTTGTAGTGAAATTAGTAATACCATTTTAACATCAAAATGCCGTATAAATAATCTGGATTATTTTTTGCTCAGGTGATGCACAAAATTCAAGCATAGCCGTAGCTACGGTTTAATTTTATGCAGATACATGGGCGAACCTGCCTGCCAGTGGGCGGGAAAGAAACGGATTATATGCGGAATTTTGATGTTAACCCGTATTATTCATGTGATTAGCTTGGTGTATATGTGATCCCGATAGCCACGAAAAAAAACCGAAGATATAGGAGTATATTTCGAGGATTTTGCAACCAGCAGGCAGGCGAAGCAGATGCGCCACGATAATTGCAAGTACCCAAAATTGGGCTATTTGATTTGCAGCGAAGCACGTGGTAATTATCTGATAGTAAGAGTGTTACAAATGCCCTTTGTTAAAACGGTAAACAATGTGAAATATAATATAGCAAGCAGATAACTACAAAACGGATTCGATAAATTTAAAAAAATTCTTTTTGTTGTGGTAGTACTCTCCCGCCAGTGATTTTATTTCATTGGCAATCTCCCAATGTTTTTTTCTGTAAATCGTTTCATCTATTTTAATATCATTTTTCAACTCGCCAACAAGTGATTTCTCATGCTTTCTAATTTTTTGCATGAATTGATCTAGCAATTCACCATTATAATAGGTGATTAGATTTTGAAAATGGTCTAATTCTTTTCTTTGCTTTTCTGTCGAAAAATTCTTTGAATACTTATCCAACAGTTTTTGAAAAAAGGAAAGCTCCAGCTTCCAAAGATTGATTTCAGATATCCATTTACTACTTTCTTGATGTAAACTCTCTAACCCTATTTCCAAAAGGAAATCGGTGTTAGCCTCTTTTAGATTTTCCATATAATTTTTACTTTTTTTTATTAAAACTGAAACACTCCTGACATTCAAAATAGCGATCGGTTTTGTTCAGTACTACTAAGTTAATGAATACTGAATATTTATTTGTTGATAAAACTCATTGCTGACATTGATATTTATCATATTTTTTTTATTGTAAGTTATATATGTTATGGCATAAGAAAATTAAATACTAAAATTATGAAATTGATTATTGTTCTCGCTTCTGAGGATTACAAAACTGCTATTCATAACATCTTTTTGAGAAAACACATAACGGTTTTTAGTGAGATAGAAGCCAAAGGTTTTAGAACATGGAATATAGAAAAAGAAGAGGGGGAAAAGTCAAAGTATCGCGAGTCTCATCCTATATTTTCTGCGATGTGTTTCTCCTTTGTAAGTACTTCTCAAGCAAAAGGTATTATTGAGGAAGTTAAAAAGTTTAATCAGCTTCAAAAACTGGCCAAACCGATACATGCCTATGAATTAAATGTGGATAGTTCCACAAATGTAGCACGTATATAGAGGAAAAACTGTCAAATGAACGATGGTATGTCACTGATAAAAGTCAATTTTATGCGTAACAATAGTTACAAGATGAAGTGGCTAGTGTGCCTAGCTTTGAATAAAGAAAACAGATATACTAATGGGTATATTTAATTGTAACACAATAAAAAAAAGATATCATGTATGTACATATAGTATCATTCGATGTGAAGGAAGGCAATGAAACCACCTTTCTGGAGATGCAAAAGTTTGAGGAAAAACAAGATGCTAAGCCCGTTGGGTTGGATCATTATCATATTTTCAAAGACCGAAGTGAAAGTAATAAATATTGGTTGTTAGAATATTGGGATAGCAAAGCGTCCAAGGATAAATTAGAAGAAACGGAGATGCACAAAAAATTTCATGAATTAAGAGATCCATTATTCAAACAGAAATATGAATCTTTTGAATGTGACGTGTTGGTTTAAAAAGCCATGGTGCTATAGTAGGTTAATAAATGAATGTGTATTGGCAAATGGGAAATATAGATTTGTTAGTTGATACATAATTTATAACATAACTTCTATTAGATTTGTCGTAACGGATTTAGATAAAATGGGATGAGTATAAATACAAAATTATTAGCCAAAATATGTGAGATTGCAGGTGCTCCTGGATTTGAACAAAGAATCAGCGCGTTGGTCATTGAAGAAGTAAAGCCATTTGTAGATAGCATAGAAGTGGATAACATGGGTAATGTGATTGCTTTGAAGAAAGCGACAAAGAACCCCGGCGGTAAAAAAGTGATGGTTGCTGCGCATATGGATGAGATTGGTTTTATGGTGACCCACATTGATGACAATGGCTTTATAAGGTTCGCTACTTTAGGAGGTTTTGATCCTAAGACTTTAACAGCACAAAGGGTGATCATTCATGGAAAAAAAGATGTGATTGGCGTGATGGGCAGTAAGCCAATTCACGTGATGACCTCCGAAGAAAGAAATAAAATTCCTAAGATTACCGATTACTTCATAGACATGGGAATGAGCAAGAAGGAAGTGGAGCAGTATGTGTCTATTGGCAATCCGATTACTCGTGAAAGGGAACTCATTGAGATGGGTAATTGCGTGAACTGTAAATCTATCGATAATAGAGTGTCGGTGTATATTTTGATAGAGGCACTCAAGAACCTAAAGAAATTCCCCTACGATATTTACGGTGTGTTTACAGTGCAGGAGGAGGTAGGCGTACGAGGAGCAAAGGTAGCCGCGCAAATCATCAATCCTGATTTCGGACTAGGGCTGGATACCACCATTGCTTTTGATTTACCTGGCGCGCAGCCACATGAAATGGTCACAAAACTAGGCGAGGGCACAGCGATAAAAATACTAGATGCCATGACCATTTGTGATTATAGAATGGTGGATTACCTAAAAGGAATTGCTGATAAAAACAAAATCAAATGGCAACCAGAAGTACTGGTTGCTGGAGGAACAGACACCGCAGGAGTACAACGCAGCGGACAGAATGGTGCTATTTCAGGGGCAATTTCTATTCCTACAAGGCACTTGCATCAGGTAATAGAAATGGCAGATAAAGATGATATAGAAGCGAGTATTAAACTATTAACCAAGGCATTGGAGTCATTGGATAAATATAATTGGGAACGTTAAATCTTATGATTAATTTTAAAATACATGTCTGGAATTGGATAAAAAGGGGGTAATTCTTATATGCCTTATATGGTAAAAACAGAGAATAGAAAAGTAAGGCTTTTGTGTCACAGAAAAACAGGACATAAAACTTAATACATATTACCTCAAATGCCTTATAATTTGTTCCGACTTATTCGGAATGGTGTAAAATATAGATAAATGAAAAAAATACTGGTATTACTTATAGTTTTGGTAGGTATGTTCACGCAAAATGTACTCTCTCAGAATAGAAATATTGTAACACTCACGGGGGTGGTTGTTGATGCCGATACAGTTTTAACAGTACCCTACGCTTCCATTGCATTGAAGAATACATTTACAGGAACAATCAGTGATAATTCTGGTTATTTTTCTATTCAAGTACATACTGGCGATACCTTGGAGTTCTCTGTAGTGGGTTATAAAACAGCAAGTTTTGTGGTGCCACAGAATCTAAAAGACAAAGAATATTCGTTACTACAATTGCTCAAAAAAAAGGTGGTACTATTAAAGGAAGTTGAGGTCAGGGCTTGGCCAAAAGCTGAAGATTTTGTAAACGCTTTCCATGAACTAAAATTAGAGAAAAATGAAATGGACAAAATCATTGAAGCAAAGAAAGCACTAGCCACAGTTTTAAAAAAGCAGAACGACAAAGATAAATTTTACGATGATCAAATTCGCTATAGCAAACTATACAGCACTACAGGAATAGTACCACCTAACAATTTCCTAAATCCTATCAAGTGGAGAAATTTCATCACCGACTGGCGAGATGGGAAGTTTAAGAAGGAGTAGCGTAATGTCATACCTGTTAGAAGTTCTAGCAGGAGATTCTGAGCTAAGAAGCCTACGGAGCCCTTTACCATACTCTTATATGAAACCTTATATATTCTTCTAAGCCTTATATGGTAACATTTAATTAATCCTCAATCAGCAA
>CAYRIF010000069.1:13875-14055 GCA_964424205.1 uncultured Roseivirgaceae bacterium
ACCACTTATTTTTTCTCATAGAGAACCTGGAGTTTAGCCTGCGGAAACCCTTTACTCATACTCTTATATGAAACCTTATATATCCTTCTAAGCCTTATATGGTAACATTTAATTAATCCTCAATAAGCAAACCACTTATTTTTTCTCATAGAGAACCTGGAGTTTAGCCTGCGGAAACCC
>CAYRIF010000070.1:0-13915 GCA_964424205.1 uncultured Roseivirgaceae bacterium
GGGGGATTTATAAAAAAAGTACTAAATCGATAATTTTGTCAAAAATATTTTTCTTTTTTGCACCATATCTATAGCAAAAAGGTAAAAAAGCAAAAATATTTTTCCTATCGCTAACTTATTGTACTTTTGGTAGAAATTGGCGCAAGGGCTATTGTTTTTAGTTAGTAAACTGATAACATAATTGTTTTTTATTGCCTCTTTATGTTTTAAATAAATAAGCTGTTCTCATTCCTAAACCGTCAAATTAAACGCGCGCAACACCTCATTCAATGATGTCTTTTTATCCGTGGATTCTTTCCTTTTTCCTATAATTAGCGCACATGGAATTTGAAATTCTCCTGCGGGGAATTTTTTGGTGCGTACTCCCGGTATTACTACTGCTCTTGGAGGAATGACGCCTGCAAATTCTTTGGGTTCTGTGGCGGTAACATCAATTACTTTTGAGGTTTTGGTGAGCGTGACTCCTGCTGCAATGACTGCTTCCTTGCCTACTTTTACCCCTTCCACAATAATGCACCGAGAGCCAATAAACGCACCCTCTTCTATGATGACGGGCTGTGCTTGTGGTGGCTCCAGTACACCGCCAATACCTACGCCACCGCTAAGGTGAACGTTGTTGCCAATTTGCGCACAACTGCCTACCGTTGCCCAAGTGTCGATCATCGAACCGCTGCCTACATGTGCGCCAATATTTACATAGGAGGGCATCAAGATAGCACCAGGGCTTATATAAGCACCATATCTTACCAGTGCGTTTGGCACGACACGGACGCCTAGCTTTCCTAAGTCTTTCCTTAATGGTATTTTATCATGAAAAACCATCTCGTCTGATAACGAGATTTCTCGCATCGGCATAATTGAGAAATAGAGTAACACTGCTTTTTTTAACCATTCATTTACCCGCCAATCTCCTTCGACTGGTTCGCAAATCCGTAACTCTCCTTTATTTAGAAATTCTAATGCTTCGAGCACTGCATTTTTATAGGCTTCTTGCTGTAGTAACTCTCTGTTCTCCCAAGCTTCTTCTATTTTTAAAATCATATTTCTTTAGTTAGTTATTAAACCAAAATGTTCCCTAGGAACAGTCTGTTGGTAGTATTATTTCATCAACACAATGAGCTCCGGAGGAGTGGTCTGTATCATAAGAAGTATAACATTTCGCAATTATGGCGCTGCAACAAATATTTTGCTACGAATCTACAAATATTTCACTCCTACCTTGCTCTGCCGAAGCAGCTATGCAAAGGCGATGCGGCGTTGTGATATCTTGATTTCAGTTCGCCAAATCTAATATCTCTAAGTCTCATGTCTCGCCGTCTATTTACCTTCCCACTCCTTAACCACTTCCGTCCATTTAGCCACTTCTTTTTGCTTTTCTTCGGAAAGTCGTAGCATTGGCAACCTAAAAACAGGTTTTGTTAATCCCAATTGCACCATTAACTCTTTAATTCCCAATGGGTTAACATCTACACTCATCATGCTATCCATCAATTCATAAATCTCAAAAAACTTTTTTCTTGCCGCTGCATAGTCATCTTCCAAGCAGGTATGTACTAATTTGGTCAGAGTTTTTGGAATGGCATTTGAGGTTACAGAAACCAATCCATCACCGCCAAGCGCCATAAATGGCAATACATTTGGGTCATCACCGATTAACACGCTGAAACCTTCTGGTACTTTTCGAATCACATCAATTTGCTGTCCTAGATCACCACTTGCTTCTTTGACGGCTTTTATATTTGGGTGTTTTGCAAGGCGTAATAATGTGTCTGTTTCAATATTGACTGCACTTCTTCCTTTGATATTATATAGCATGACTGGCAGCTCACTAACATCTGCAATGGCGCAGAAATGTTGGTATAATCCCTCTTGGTTTGGCTTGTTATAATATGGATTAACTGCCATGACATAATCTGCCTTGGTTTGGTTGGCAATCTTTGCAAAATCGATGCTTTCGGCAGTACTGTTTGAACCAATACTAAGAATTACGGTACAGCGACCATTCACTTTCTCTGTCCCCCATTTTAAAACTTCTTCATGTTCTTTGTGGGTTAATGTTGGACTTTCTCCGGTTGTTCCTAAAAACACAATCCCATCGATGCCTGCTTCAATTTGCCGCTCCACTAGTATCCCAAAAGCAGCCCAATCAATCGAGCCATCATTTTGAAATGGTGTGATGACGGCAGTATAAATTCCTCTTAATTCACTCATTTATAAACGGCTTTAAATATATCATAAAAATCACTCAATCCCTCGGGCGCTTGGGCAATATTTTCTGCTGCAATCACTGACCCCAATGCAAAGCCTTCTCTGTTTCTTGCACGATCTGTCAGCTCTATGCTATCTGAGGCGCTGTCGAAAATTACTTGATGCGTACCTGGTATATAGCCTCCTCTCGTGGAGGTGACATGCAGTTCCTCGGTATTAATTTTTCTATCCAATTTTTCTGTTTGAATCGTGTTTTTTGCTTTGAAATTATCTTTGACAAGTGCGGCGATTTTTAACGCAGTACCAGAGGGTGAGTCCATTTTATTTTTGTGATGAAATTCATGTAAAAAGACATCGTAGGTATCAGAAAATTGACTGAATTTTTTTGAAGCATCCTCCACAATTGACATGAAGATGTTCACTCCTAAAGAAAAATTACTCCCCCAAATCCCTTTGTTGTTGCTTTTTACAAAAAGGTCTTGGTATTTTTCAAAATCATCGTACCATCCTGTTGTACCAATCACCACTGGTATTTGCAACGCACAAACTTGCTTAACATTTCCCGAAAGGGCAGCAGCTGTGGAGAAGTCAATATAGCACTCTACCTCTTTGTTAAAATTGTTGTCGCCAATGTCAATGATAGAAACAACCTCATGGTTTCGCTGCTTGGCAATTTTTTCGATTGCCTTACCCATTGTGCCATATCCGATAATTCCAATTTTCATGTGGTGATCGTTTTTACAATGCGAAGATAATAAATTTCCTGCGAGCCGGTTTGAATTCTTGAAAGAAATTTGGCAGCTGGATCTTAACCCGAATTATATTGGGCAAGTTGGGTTTACAGCTGCTTCTTGGTCTGGTTGACCTCAGAGTCCCTTACAGGAGACTCTGAGTGGGTAACTATGAATACCGCTTCCATGGACTGTGTCTCCACAGTTCCTCAATTAGTGTTCATGGACTCGACCTGGCGCAATGTTATCTTTTCGCCATTCCAAAGTTTCTTTCTGAATCGTCGTAGAATCAGATCCTATCTTTACTTTTTCCAACAACTGAGCGATATCAGGCTGCCCAGCATCCACCCAGGCGGTGTACCAAAAATCAGCAATCATTTTGATGGAAGAGCGGAGTTGCCTTTCTATTTGTCCGTTTAGTTTTTTCTCATAAGCACGTGTGAATTCTTTGGAATATACTTTTACGGTTTGCTTGTTTCGTTCCTCAAAGCCATATTTTTTGTCTTCAGAAAACTTTTTAGTGAGAAATTTTTCATAATAATACACCGAATCTAATGCTTCATTTGCCTGAATCACGGCATCCCATGCCCTGAGCTGTGGATTGTCAATATACTGCGCTTTTCCAACAAAGAAATCATAGTTTTTAGAAAGCAATTCGGGCACTCTGGATTCCCAAAATGCATGAATACCTACTTGGTTGGTTGCCTTGCCGTTGTAATTGCTGGTGGTGTGCAAGGGTACATTGGCATCGGCTATGTAATGTCCTATTTCAGCGGAAAGCCTTAAAATTTCCGTAGCATTTTTCTCTGCAAAGGCTTTGGTTAATCTAATTTTCATAAAATTGACATGCCATGGCACAATGCCCCAAGCCATCAAGCTGTCCTCGCCATATTGTGCTACCGCCTGAAACCAATAGCGAGGTAACGTATACGCGGCACTATCGCCATATAGGTCTAGGTCTATATAATGTTTTGCGCCCTCATCCTCGACCACATACCGGCGTTTGTCTGGATTCACCGAATTCTCGGCAATGTAATTGATGTGGTACTTGTAGAAATCAATCATTTCTGGCGGCAGACTAAATACCGCTTGACGGTTGATGAGCTGGTGTGCAAAGAATCCCCATGTTGGTGGTTCCACTGACTGGGTTGGTTGATGTGTGAATAGTAAAATGAGGATAAAGTAGATTTTTTTATGCATAGCTTTCCGTATTATTCCCCTCCAGCATAGGAGTGTCCGAAGCACGGGGTGTGGCATATTCGCGAATAATAAATTCTTCTAATTCCACCATTACGTTATATAAGTCATTTTTCACACGAGTATCTTCTATTCTGTAAAACTTCAAACCAAAAGATTCTAAGTATGCTTGTCGTTTTGCATCGTAAACTTCTTTTCCAATATGGCTGCTTCCGTCAATTTCAATTATCAAACTCAGGGATTTCACATAAAAATCAACAATGTAATTACCAATAATTCTTTGGCGGTCAAAATCAATCTGCCAAAATTTCCCCTTATGAACTTGCATCCAAAATAAGACTTCAGATAGATTTCTGGCTTTTCTTAGTTTTTTTGCTCTTTCTTTTAGATGTCGGTTGTAAGGAAGGTCTTTGGTATAGTGTTTATAAACAGGGGCGTCGTTTACCATGTGATAGTTATGTTTTATAGATGAGACAACTACCCCGTCCTTCGGACACCCCTTCATGCTTGAAGGGGAAGGATTGCGTGTTACTGCTTTGTTAGTTGCTTTTCCTTTGTTCTTGCTTGATTTACGCATTATTATTTCACCTAGAATTTATCTACCTACCAAATTTAACAAAATAAAACCTCATTTATTTGTGGCAGAAAATAATTACTAAAAAATCGCACACGTTTTTGCATTATTAAATATTAGTATTATCTTTGCAGTCCTTAAAAAAATAAAGGATAGACATGGCAAATCATAAATCTGCATTAAAGAGAATAAGATCAAACGAGGCAAAACGCCTTAGAAACAGATATCAGCATAAAACCACGAGGACTTTTATGAAGAAACTTCAGGCTACGACTGACAAAAGCGAAGCACAAGAGTTGTTCAAAAAAGTAGCTGGAATGATTGATAAATTAGCGAAAAGAAATATTATTCATGATAATAAATCAGCAAATCTTAAATCAAAATTGGCGAAACACGTCAATTCTTTATAAGCAACTGACTGCAAAAAATATTGAAAGCCTTATACTCCTTTGAGTGTAAGGCTTTTTTGTTTTAAATTACATTGTGAAACCTGATAAGCAGTATCCCAAAGAGCACCTGAATATATTGAGCTGGGCAGCGGAAGACCGTCCGAGAGAAAAGCTATTGCTAAAGGGAAAATCCACGCTTTCTGATGCAGAATTGGTGGGAATACTGATCAGTTCTGGTACCAGAGAGATGAGCGCTGTAGGTTTGGCAAAACTGATACTCAAAGAAGCAAACAATGATTTAAATGCTTTGGCGAAACTGTCAGTTAAGGATTTGATGAAATTCAAGGGAATAGGGGAGGCAAAGGCAATTAGCATTGTCAGTGCGTTGGAATTGGGCAGGAGAAGGAAAGAATCAGTACCAGTAAAAAAGGTAAAAATCAGTTCGTCCAAAACAGTTTATGAACTCATGAAACCCGAGTTGCTAGACCAGCCACATGAATTTTTTTGGGTCATTATGCTGAACCGTGCCAACGAGGTCATCGAAAAACAAAATATAAGCAGGGGAGGTGTATCTGGTACAGTGGTTGATCCAAAAGTGATTTTCAAACTTGCGTTAGAAAATTTAGCAAGTACTATTATATTGGTGCATAACCACCCTTCGGGAAACCTAAAACCAAGTCAGGCAGACATACAACTGACTACTAAGCTCAAAACATCGGGGCTATTGCTAGAAATACCTGTGCTTGATCATATTATTTTTACCGACCAAAATTATTATAGCTTTGCAGATGAAGGGATATTGTAAAGGGTACTAGCACTGATTTAAGGAAGAATAAAGTTGATGTCATGGTCAACTAATTGTTGTATTTATTTAGTAAAAAGTTAATTGAGTTATTAAGTTAATAGTAATTTTGTAGCCATAAATATTGGAAAGTGTATCATTTGGACAAGGGAAGCGACATTATAATAAAGCAACGCTTATTCGAATGAGTCCAATTACTTCACTAGATTATGTAAATAATTTTCAAAATTGTAGTACAAAAACTGAAACCACTTAAATACCTGTAGAACCTTATAAATTTAAAAAGATGCAATTACGCTTACAACCAATTTTGTTTGTCCTGATATTTGTCACTATTTTTTCGTGTGGCACATCCAACAGGGAGAATCAAACGGCAGAATCGCTGGATTATAAAACTGAGATAGCGCAGCACCGAAGTGAAAAGGATGCCATGTTTAAAAGTGACGAGGAATCTCCGCTAAGTGAACGTGATAGAGCGTCATTTGAAGGATTGAAGTATTTCCCAATTGATGAAACGTATAAAGTGGAGGCCCGACTTTCTCGCTTTATTGTCAAGGAAACAACGTTCATACCTACTTCCACTGGCGAGGACAGGATGTATAACCAATATGGATTTGTGAAGTTTGAATTGAACGGCAAAACTCATAGAATGCTCGTGTTGCAACCCACCGAGGAAGGATTGGAAGACTATTTCTTTTTGCCATTTGCAGATGAAACAAGTGCGGAAGAAACCTATGGTGGTGGTCGGTATTTGGATGTTGAAGTTATCGACAAACAAAATACAGTACTGCTAGATTTTAACCTGGCGTATAACCCTTACTGTGCCTACAGCGATAAATACAGCTGCCCCATTCCACCAGAAGAAAATTTTCTACACACTAAAATTGAAGCTGGGGAGATGGTGTTTTCGGAGCATTGAAAGTTGTCTCGAAGTAACCTTGACGGTGCTCAAGCCGGATCATAAAAAAAGGAGCATCATGCAAATGATGCTCCTTTAAGAATTACTAAACTATTATCAAACTAGTACCCAGGATTCTGATCATCTTGAGAAATCAAATCATTAGCATCTAACTCGTCCAAAGGAATAGGAAATAAGTCATGCTTCGGAGAAGTATAATTTCTTCCAGCTGCTTCTACTTTTTCCTTAGCAATACCCCATCTAATCAAATCACCTCTTCTTACTTGCTCCCCGCAAAGCTCAACTACTCGCTCATGCTGAATTGCTTTTAGCATTTCTGCGGCCGTCCCTACGGGGTATAAAGCATCCATCTCTGGTGTTCCATACTCAGGCATGGCAACACTTGCTCTGTTTCGTATTTGATTAATAAATGGCAATGCTGCTGCTGGGCCACTTAGCTCGTTTTCACATTCCGCCTTCATTAGTAAGATATCGGCATATCGAAGTACTCTAAAGTTAATGCCAGAATAATCAAAACCATCATTATTGGTCTTATAATAACGTTGATACTTGCTCCACACTTGCGTAACCCCAGACAAGTGAACGGTATCGGCTCCGTTATTAAATAAATCACCTTCGCTATAGAAATTATCTTTGAATCTAGGGTCATCAACCTCGTATTCGGCGAGTAGCGGTGCGGAAGGGATGATGTTAAAAAAGTTTTTAAACCCATACTCAATACCCCTAAAAGTACCTTCTGAAAGTCCTTGACCGTCTAAACCCCAAATACCACCACCACCTAGGGCGTTTGTTAATTGGATTTCAAATAAAGACTCGCTATTGTTTTCAGTTTCGTCCTCAAAGTTGTCTCTATACCTATCGGTCAAAGAATATTCGGCAGAACCAATTATCTTATCTAATTCGGTATTAGCTGCCCCGTAATCTTTTCTAAACATTTGTACCCTAGCCAATAAGCCTTGAGCAGCTCCTTTGCTTGCTCTCCAGATATTATCAGCATCGTATTCTGATTTTAGTGGTAAAGCAGCTTGTGCTTCTGTTAAATCTTTAATGATTTGAGCAAATACCTCATCAGCAGATGATCTTGCAGCAGAAACGGTACCTTCTGCAGGAACTGTTAACAATGGTACGCCACCATATAATTTGCCTAACTGAAAGTAATACCAGGCTCTAAGGAATTTTGCCTCCGCTACAATTCTATTAATCTCAGCCTCTTTTAATTGAGGGTCCTCTGTATTTTCAACAGTCACATTGGCAATTACATTATTAGCCCGTTGAATACCTCTAAAGCATCCTCTCCACATGGCAGCTACCCCACCTGTGCTCGCATCAAACGTGAATTCAAGCATTTGGCGAAGTTCTCCTTGCAAATTACCGGTACCATCCATTTCATCGGTTGTCATATCTAACGTATAAAAAAATTGCCTTGCGTACATATCTCTTCCTTGCAATCCTGCATATACACCATAAAGCGCACTATTTGCTTGTTGCTGTGTCTTGAAGAAGGTGTCCTGTGAAAGCTCCGTAGGATTGTCCTGCGTAAGAATATCGTCATTACAAGCAACTGGTATCATCAATACCGCTAGTAAGATTATTGTTATTAATTTATTCATTATCTTATCTTTTTAAATTAAAATGTAACTTGAAGACCAGCCCTGAACACCCTAGCCTGCGGGAATTGACCTTTGTCAATACCATTTCCTATTGTTGATTGATTGGCTTCTCCAAAACTTGTTCCAATCTCAGGATCAAACCCATTGTACTTAGTGATTGTGATTAGATTCTGTGCTGCCACGTAAACCCTCACTTTTGAAATAAATCCATTACCAAATCCTAACATATCATCAGACAGTGTATAGCCGACGCTTAGGTTCCTAAGGCGCATAAATGCGCCGTTTTCAATGAACCTGTCCGATGCTCTAAGGTTATTGTTAGGATCACCAGCAATAGCTCTTGGAATACTCGTATTGGTATGTGATGGCGTCCATCTGTCTAATGCCTCTTTTCCAAAATTGAATACTCTAATAAAGCCTTGGGTATGATAGATATTTCCATTATATATTTCGTTTCCTGATACGCCTTGTAAGAATAGCGAGAAATCGAAATTTTTGTAGCTTGCATCAAAAGTAACACCATAGGTAAAATCAGGAATTGAGCTGCCAATCTCAGTTCTATCGTCAGGTGTAATCACTCCGTCACCGTCTGTATCCTTGAATCTAATATCCCCGGGTGCTGTTTTGGTGTTTAGCTGATCGGCAGGTAACAACGTGCCGTCTTCAGCAAATGGCGAGTTCCCTTGATCTGCATGACTTTTAATTTCATCATAACTCTCAAATAATCCATCCGTTTGATAACCATAGAAATAGCCAATGGAATAACCTTCAGCAGTCCTAGTTACATTTTCTCCTTGGAAAGCACCACTTAGCACAGGTGTTTTAAGTTCTAATACTTCATTGTTAATAAATGCAGCATTAGCACCTATGCTGTATTGAAAATCACCTTCTGCTTGTCGGTAAGTAGCAGCGATTTCAAATCCACTGTTCTTGATTTTACCATCATTAATCGTTGGAGGAAAATCAAACCCAATCGATGGAGGTATATTTCCTTGCACTAGCAAGTCATTGGTAGTTTTATCAAAGTAATCTAATGAAAGGCTCAAACGATCATTTAATAGACCTACATCTAACCCAACATTAGTAGTTGTAGTAGTTTCCCACTTTAGCGCAGGATTAGATATTTTTTGAATAGCCAAACCAGGTAAACTCCCATCATTAAAGGTATAATTAAAATCTGATGCAACTGTAGCGCCAGTTTCATAGGCACCAATATTATTATTACCAGTTTTTCCCCAACCTGCTCTCAGTTTCAAAAAGCTAATGGTTCCATTGTCTGCCAAAAATGACTCATCTCCAATATTCCAACCAACAGAAAATGCTGGGAAGTTACCCCATTTATTGTCTGGTCCAAATTGTGAAGCGCCATCTCTTCTCATCGACGCGCTTACCATATACTTTCCTTGGTAATTGTACCGTACTCTTCCTATATAAGAAATAATGGCAGTGGTAGCTTTGCTTCCGCCAGACGATGTTTTTTCAGCAATAACACCTGCACCAAATACTTCTGGTATATCGTTAGAGCTTTTTGATACATTGATAGCGTAGTTTTTAAAGAATTGCTGCTGTTGTTCAACAATACCTGTAATGCTGATATTGTGATCCCCAATCTCTTTGTCGTAGGATAATTGAAAATTGGTCAAAGGAGAATAATAAGTGTTGTTATTTTCACCGACACTTGCTTCAGTGGTACCATCTCTTGGCCCTGCCTGATATATTGGTGTATATCTATATGTATTGCCAATGCCGTAGTCTAACCCAAATAGAAATCGAGCATTTAAACCATCAATGATTTCTAGGTTGGCAAAAGCCGTTCCTAAGATACTAGTTCCTTTTGACTTGCTGCCTAATAATGTGGCCTGTGCTACAGCGTTTCTTGCATCCTGCTCATCTTCAAATCCAGGGCCATCAAAACCCCCTAAATTATCTGGATTGTAGACAGCTATATACGGAGCACTTTTTATCGCATGCTCTAAGGCTGATCGTGCCCCATCATACGTTTCATTATCTACGATTCTTCTCGAAAGGTTCATTGTTTGACCAAAAGTGAATTTTCCAATATTAAAAGAAGTATTAAGCCCTAAGTTAAATCGCTCTAAAGATGAGCCTAGCAAAATACCTTCATTTTTATGATAACCAAATGACACACGGTAGGCACTTTTATCTGCAGCTCCTCCTGATACGGCAATATTATGTTCTTGAATGGTTCCAGTTCTAAAAATTTCATCTTGCCAGTCTGTTGAATCTGCAAGGTTTTGACTAAACCTAGCTGGAACAGGTAATCCGGCTGCTTCCTGCAGCTCAGTATTAACAGCAACATACTCTTTGGTGTTTAGCAAATCTAGTTTTTTCCAAGCAGATTGCGTTCCTACATATGTATCAAAAGTGATTTTCGTTTTACCAGCTTTTCCTTGTTTTGTAGTGACTAGTACGACACCATTTGAAGCTCTTGAGCCATAAATGGCAGCTGCAGAAGCATCTTTTAGTATCTCTATTGACTCAATGTCTTGTGGGTTTAGGTTGCCAATGCCAGAAACCATCCCATCAATTACATACAATGGCTCGTTGTCTCGCAAGTTTCCTAGCCCCCTTATTCTAATACTCGGTTTAGCTCCTGGTGCACCACTATTATTGGTAACGGTAACGCCAGGTGCTCTTCCCTGAAGTGCCTGTTCCAAAGTTGATACGGCAGTTTTGGTTAAATCCTCACTACTTACAGAGGAAATTGCAGTCGTTACTGTTGCTTTCTTTTGTGTACCATACCCTACAACCACCAACTCATCTAGCGTCTTTACATCAGCAAATAGTGCTAGATTAATTACTGACTTTCCAGCAATGTCTATCTCTTCTGACAGGTATCCAACAGAGGATATAACCAGTGTTTCAGCACTTTCAGGTACAGAAAGACTGTAATTACCCTCTACATCTGTTACTGTTCCAGCGGCGGTTCCTTTGGCAAGGATATTAACACCTGGCAGCCCAGATTCATCTGAACCATCGGTAATTTTACCAGAAATTGTCCGGTCTTGTGCATATGCCATACTGGTGCAGAGCACAAGTGTTAGCATCAGCACCATTCTAAAAACTTTGTAGTTTTTCTTCATACTAATTCGTTTAAGTAAAATATTTGTTAAATTGTAGTTTCTCATAAGTTACTTACTAGTCTTACTACCTCTTGTTTAAGTACAAAAGCATGACAACGATGTAAGATTTTGAGTTTATTTTAACAATATTAGTAAATCAATAAATAGAAACTATCCTGCTCTTACCTGTATGGATAGGTGATGCGCAGCTGGATAGGGTCATTGGAAAATTAGTAAATTACGATACAAACCAGGTATTTCTACGTATGATACCTTCCTAAATACGTTACATCTTTGTAATATAAAAACCTAGTACATATAAAATCAGAGCATGAAATTAAAAATCGCAGTATATAACGTAGAATGGATGAGGAATTTGTTCCATAAAGACGGCACACCAAAAAAAACTGGAAAAGAGCTTGAAAGGAGCAAGCAGCTCACAAAAGTGATTAATAAAATTAATCCTGATTTCATTGGCATCGTGGAAGGACCGGATACCCTGGCTGATGGCAGCAAAACGGCATCTCAACAACTAGAACTATGGATTGCGGAATTTGGATTGAACCCTAACTACAAAGCAGTGCATGGACATCCATCGGCAGGGCAACAGGAATTATGTGCGATTTATGATAGTAGTAAAATAGCGGTGTCATTTACGCCTACCATTGACAAAAAGAATCAGTTTGATCAACCGTTTTTAATCGACACGACCAATAAGTTGATTAAGGAGCAATACAAACATTTCAGAGCACCATTGGAACTAACTGTCAAAGATTTGAACAATAAAGTGCTAACAAAAGTTATTATCGCTCATACTAAATCCAAGGGTATTTTCTCTGCGGTTGATTACGCTAAATTTGAACAAATTTCAGCGCGAGATAGAATGCGATTATTTGCGGAGTGCATGTCCATCAGGATGAAATGTGATGATTATATAAAAAATGGTGCTCAAGTGATTGTCATGGGTGATATTAATGACGGTATTGGCATGGATTTCTATGAAGGCCGATTTAGCAAGAGTGCGGTAGAAACACTTTTAGGGGAAGTATGGTATCCGGATAATATTTTACTGTCTGTTTTGCCCAAACCTAAATGGAAAAGCTATGGATGGAATCCCTCGTCAAGCCGGTTTACAGATCGTATTACGGAAGATACGGTGAACGTACTGATTGATCATATACTTGTCAGCACTAAACTTACCGCCATAAATGGTAAGGTTTTCAATCCATATGAGCAAAAAAATGATCAGGACGTGCAAGATATTTCCAAGGAGCTAAAAAAGGCATCTGACCATTTTCCAATTGTAGCAGAGGTTGATTTCTAATCCAATGTCATTAAGCTATGGATGAAATTTTCTCAAGACTCCTTGGTTTGAGTCTCCACCCCAGAGGGATTCCTATGGCATTGCGCAAACCGAAATCCAACTACTTTTAAAAGGCTAAAAACTTTATCCGAATCAATTCCTACGTGCTTATTCGCTTTGGACGGGCAGGTTGTTTCATATGTCCTAAGTCTTTCTGTCTTATGTCTTTTTAACACTTCTCAACCCTTCATAAACCACAACACTCACCGCATTGGCAAGATTTAAACTTCTAATATGTTTACTGAAAAGTGGGATTTTATAGAGTTTTTCTGAGTGCTCATCTGTGATACGTTTTGGTAAACCCACAGACTCCTTTCCAAATATCAAGAACATATCATCTTTGTAATCCACTGACCAGTGGTCTTTGCTGCCATGGCTAGAAAAATACACCATCTCTTTGTCTTTATTTTTAGCATAGAAGTCATCAATGCTTTCATAAACAAATAGCGAAATGTGCTGCCAATAATCAAGCCCGGCGCGTTTCACCCTTTTATCACTTAGTTCAAACCCGAATGGTTTCACCAAATGCAGATTTGAGCCTGTTGCAAGCGTCAACCGCCCAATGTTTCCTGTGTTCATGGGTATTTCTGGTTCTATGAGGGCAATGTTGTACGCCATTATGCTTTTGTAATTAGTTTTAGTGATACACAAATATACGTAATACCTATTTGTTCTGTATATCCCTATTTAACCTCAAAAAATAAATAGGAAACCCAAGAGACTCATCTTTTGCGATCACTTGAAAACCAAATTTTTGATATAGCCCAACATTGTATTCTGATACCGTATCTAGCATTACTGGGAGTTCATTGTCACGGTAATGATATTTTACTTGTAACATCAGCCGAGCAGCGGTTCCCTTTCCTTTATGTGTCTGCATTACCCCAAGAATCATCGGTTTGATATGATTTTCTTTTGGATAATTTCTCCTAGCAATTTTTTGCCTCTTCAGGACTTTAAATACTCGCCTGATGCCAATACACTTAAATGCCAACTGTATGTCTAGCCAGATTGTTTTTAGCGTAGTTTTATTTTCAGA
>CAYRIF010000071.1:0-13912 GCA_964424205.1 uncultured Roseivirgaceae bacterium
TAAATGGTGACTATTACTCAAATACTATAAAATTACTTTCAATGATTGTAATATCAGGTAATTATTGGACACCAGATTGTAACACAATTTTAAGTACTAATGATTCAATCTTAAATAGTAAGGATTTTGTAATTTATCCAAATCCGACAGCGGGTAATATTTATCTTAATTTCTTGTTAGAAAACAGAAATGCAAATTATAAAATCATAGATATTAATGGAAAAATATTAATAGAAGATCATTTGTCACAAAATGATAGCATAATTGATATTTCATCATTTGAAGCAGGGATTTATTTTATTTCTATTAGTACCAATGATAGAATCATTACAAGAAAAATCATTAAAGAGTAACTGGGTACAATCGAGTAGGGCTGACAGCCTAATTGACTGTCAGTGCGCCTCTCACACCACGGCCTCAAAGGTTCACCCCAATACGGCGATTCGTAAAGCATAGCGTGAAAGCTCTTTATGCCAATCATTCCTTTCCGTTACTTTTAAGATAAGTCTATATAAATGCATTCCTTATCGAATTTTCACTTCACAATACGTTCAGTCCTTCCCCTTTTGTCAATCTTCTAGAGTGACGATTTTACTCGTTTTTAGCTTGTTTCCTTCGGTACTATGACCTCTGCTGACTTCGCTGCAACCAACTCATGGTTGCAGAGATCTCCCCTGGTAAGTTAAATATCCTTGTAACTTCAAAATGCTGCATATAATCCGTTTCTTTTCCGCCCATATATTTGTATAAAAAAACATGCATCAATAAAAATTTGTCGTCGCTATTCCTTATGAGAAAAATACGTAAATCCCCACCACAACAATACAAATAGCCGCCCCAGCAACTTTCACATATTTCCAAGGGGTGATGTCTACTTGCTCTGTATATTTTTGAATGTAGTCTTCTTTTCTAGGATAAAACTTCCCTATCAACAACATAATCAATACATTCAACACAAAAAGTATTGCCATGACATGCAAAAAGTGAGGGTAGTTTTCTTCTCCAATCACAAAAGGTTTTAATATAAACTGACCAATGATGTATAATACTGACCCCGAAATGATTCCAACCTTAGCGGCTATGGCAGGTACTCGCTTGGTCAAATAGCCCACAATAATAATGGTCAAAATTGGAATACTGTAAACACCATTTGCTTCTTGCAAATAACCAAACAATCCATCGGAGGCATACACTAGTAGCGGTGCAATAAACATAGAAATAACCGCCAAGCCTATTCCAAATAATTTTCCTGCTTTTACAATGGTTTTCTCATCCGCTTCTTTGTCGATATATTCTTTGTAAATATCTATTCCAAACAAGGTGACCGAACTATTCAAGGCGCTATTAAACGAGCTTAAAATAGCACCAAATAACACGGCTGCAAAAAAACCAACCAATGAAGCAGGCAATACTTTGCTTACCAACATTGGATATGCCTGATCGGCATGCTCTAATGTTCCTCCAAACATATGAAAGGCAATAATCCCAGGCAACACAACAATAATGGGGCCTAATATTTTAATAAATGAACCTAATAATAATCCTTTTTGTCCTTCCTTTAAATTCTTTGCCCCCAGAGCTCGTTGGATAATTGCCTGATTGGTTCCCCAGTAAAAGAGCTGCACCAGCATCATTCCAGTAAAAATTGTCGCAAAAGGAACAGAGGCATCAGCGTCTCCAATGGCATTAAATTTTTCGGGATGGGAAGTAATCAATGTATCAATCCCTGTCATTAGACTGCCATCTCCAATTGCCCACAATCCAAAAACCGGAATCATCAATCCACCTATCAGCAAACCCACTGCATTCACGGTGTCTGACACAGCTACCGCTTTCAGCCCTCCAAAAATAGCGTACACCGAGCCTATAATACCAATCCCCCAAACGGTAATCCACAATGCTACATGATCAGAAACTCCTAAAAGTTCAGGGATATTGAACATGGTATTGATTGCCAATGCGCCTGAATACAAAACAATGGGCAACAATATTACGGCATAACCCGTCAGAAATAATCCTGAAGCGATTGCTTTGGTGGTAGTATCATATCGTCGCTCCAAAAACTGAGGAACTGTCGTAATACCACCTTTTAAATACCTTGGCAACAAAAAAACTGCTGTCACCACCATGGCTATGGCTGCTAAAGTCTCCCAAACCATGACCAAAATTCCTTCCTTAAATGCCGCACCATTTAACCCTACAATCTGCTCTGTCGATAAATTTGTTAATAAAAGTGACCCGGCAATTACACCTGCTGTCAGACTTCTTCCTCCCAAAAAATAACCGTCAGATGAATTTTCATCTGTGTTTCTTGTGGCATAATAAGCGATAACCGCTACCAATAATGTGAAGCCAATAAATGAAATTAGACCCATAGTAATAATTTAACAAATATCATTCAGACTATTTATTTGCATTCTTCTTGGCATTGTAATACCATAATCCAGAGATTGTACCTACAATTAAATACGGTGCTGCAAATAAGTAAAGTACACCATAATTTAATGATGCCGCTAAAGCCGCTCCGCCATCACTCACATTATTTTCCATGGTGGCACGGCACATAGCACATTGCGCATGCGTTGCTGTGTTCATAAACATCGCAAGCATTATCAATACACTGCTTAAGGCTATTTTCTTGAAATTCATTGGGTCAAAAATAGTTAATTTGCGGTTAATATCTTAGTGTTGGTAATACGGACTTATCATCAAATAGACAATTACACCTGTGATTGCCACATAAAGCCAAATTGGAAATGTAATCTTTGCCAATTTTTTATGTTTGTCAAATTGCTCGGACAATGCCCTCACAAAGGTAAAAAGTACCAATGGTATCACTGCTATAGATAACACAATATGCGTAATCAAAATAAAGAAGTAGACATATTTAATATTTCCCTCTCCTCCAAAGGATGTTGATTCACTCGTGACATGGTAAGCAATATATAATATCAAAAACAACGTGGACAAACCAATACAGCCTTTCATCAACCGCTCATGCAGTAGCCTTTTATTATTCTTAATTGCCACCACTGCCATAATTAATATGATAGCAGTGATGCCATTAATAGTCGCATAAATAGGTGGGAGAAAAGAGAAATCATAGCCCTCAATTTTCACCCCAAAAAGTGCCGCCACTGCCAATGGAATAATAATGGATAATGCTGTGATCACTCGGTTTTGTTTCTTGCTAGTCATTATATTAATTATCCTTAGTTTCAAGCTTACTTTCAAGAATAGAAACTTCTCTTACCAGCCTATCAATATCACTTCTATTCGTAGCATCATAGTAGCCCCTAATTTTTTTTTGTCCATCTACTAGCACCATCTGACTCGTAAAAAGCACTCCTAATGTATCTTTTGATAGTTTAGTAACCAGACCGCAATTCACAAAATTAAACGTATGGGATGCTTCTCCTCTTACAAAATACCAATGCGCCTGGTCTGTTTTCCGGGTAGCTACATAAGTGCTGATGCTAGCCAGGGAATCCGCTATAGGATTTAATGATATAGATAAAATCTGAAAGTTAGCATAGTCTTTGTAAAAATTATAAACCCTTGATAACTCTTCATTTTCATCATCACAGGGGGTTCCACACTTCGTGTAAAAGAAATTAATTACCGTAATTTTTTCTTCCAAAAATACTGCTCCGATATTGTCATTATCCTGTGTGCTAAACAAAAAATTATCTACAAAGTGTTGTTCTTTTTGATCACTACAATCAAAGGCAAGAGAATCAATTCCGTTTTCATAATATACGGGCAAATCGTAGTGATTTACGCCATAGAATTTTAGAAATATAAAAAGCAAGGTGGGTAGAACCACTACAAAAAAAAGGATAATACCTTTAGGGGAAATTTTCATAATATAAAAGAGTTCGCAGTAACAAAACTACGAACTCATTTGTTAATTTTCTTCTTAAGCAGCATGAAGTTTAGCGTACCAACAGGATTGCCGCTCCTTCAGTAATCAAAACTCCTACCAACCACAATACCAATATCAAAGGCATAATGATTGTATAAATTAATGTCTTCTGCTCATGCCCCAAGTGCATAAACTCGGCAACAATATAAAAGGCTTTTACCAAAGTTAACGCGATGAATATTGAGATTCTTAAGCTGCCAGCTGGCATTACATATGCCAGTGTAAACTCAATAGCAGTAATAATTGCCAAAATACCTGCCACCTTCCATATCTGTCTTATCTTTGCTTTATCAGCAGGTTGTACTATAACTTCGTTTATATTTTCGTGTAATTCCATATCAGAATATTTATATATTTTTAAAATCAACAATCAAATTAAGTAGAAAAAGGTAAATACAAACACCCACACTAAATCTACAAAGTGCCAATACAATCCGACTTTCTCTACCATGTCATAGCTCCCTCTTTTGTCATAAGTCCCTACTGCCGTATTATAAAAAATAAGGAAATTTAATAGCACCCCGCTCAAAACGTGCGTACCATGAAACCCAGTAATGAAAAAGAACAACGCCGCAAAAGGCGGTGGTCCGTATTGATTAAAATTAAGGTTAGCCCCATGAAATATTCCACCAAATGCTTCTATTATACTTCCTTCTTCAGTACCCCGAATAAAGTGAGCCCATTCCCATGCTTGACAACCAAGGAAAGCTGCCCCACCAAGAATCGTCCATAACATCCACTTTTGAACTGCCTTTCTATCCATTCTGTGCCCTGCTTCCACGGCTAGTACCATGGTGACGCTACTCAATATCAACACAAATGTCATGATTCCTACGAACACCAATGGTAATGACATTCCATGCAAAAACGGCACTGCTTCAAACACCTTTTCGGGTATTGGCCACCATTCCTGTGAAAAAGTGAAGTCATCAACATTCCCTGCATAGGCATGGTTACTATATCGTACCAAACCGTATGATATTAACAATCCAGAAAATGTGAACGCATCAGAAACCAAGAAAAGCCACATCATGACCTTTCCGTAGCTAACCGCAAAAGGGCTTTTTCCTCCTGCCCAAGGGCTTTCTTTTCTATTTACAACTGCTGCTGTACTTGCCATATTAAGTTATCTTTTTAATTATCGGAAAAATAGTAAAAATAAAAATAAATATACCCAAAGTGCGTCTAAAAAATGCCAATACGTAGCACATATACCTACCCATAACATATTTTTAGAATTTACGCTATTTCTAAAGGCTAAAATTAATACAATTAGCAAGAAAATAATACCCGTAATTAGGTGAAAAGCATGCACACCTGTGAAAATATATAAAAACGAACCAGATGGATTCCCTTCAAAAAACACATCTTGTGCTTCTAAATGATTCCATGCCATCAATTGTCCCTTTAAAAAGGCAATACCTAAAATCGAGGTAATCGTAATCGCAATTTTTAAGGATGTTTGTTTATTTTTTTTCGCTGAGAGGTATGCCCAATGCATGGTTATACTACTCAGTAAAATAATGCCTGTATTTATCCAAAATATCCTAGGTAAATCAAACTCAAGCCAATTTCCATCAGCTTGTCTGACAATGTAGGCACTTGTGAGTGATGCGAAAATCATAATAATGGAAGCTATCATCAGCCACATAATCATTCGCTTTGGGTGCATAGACAATGTCTTCATTGCCTTATTTTTCATCTCTATATCAGTAGTCATATTTTATCTAACAAAAAAGCAATTTGAATAATAGGTAAATATAAAAAAGAACCAAACATGATTCGCAGTGCATATTTTCTTGAATCTTTACTGTCTAACTTTAAGCAATTTTTAATCAAACTAATCGCTTGTACCAAAAATAGCACCCCACAAATGGTCACCACAATGGCTGAATTCATGCCTGTCAAGCCAAACCTCATCGGCAATAATCCCAAAGGAATCAAAAACAAGGTATAAGTCATTATTTGAAATGCAGTAGTCAAATCTTTCTTCCCTCTTCCAGGTAGTAATTTAAAGCCTGCTCTTTTATAATCATCGTCCGATACCCAAGCAATCGCCCAAAAATGTGGAAATTGCCAAATAAATTGAATGCTAAAAATCACCAATGCCAATGTATCAATAACTCCTGTAGCCGCCACCCAACCCAACAAAGGCGGTAATGCCCCTGGAATAGCACCCATAAACACAGCAATTGGTCCTACTCGCTTTAGCGGTGTATATACGAATGCGTATAATACCAACGAGCAAAAAGATAACATGGTAGTGAGTAAATTCGTAAATTGAAATAGAATCAATAGTCCCACAACACCTAAAATAACAGCAAAAACTGTAGCTGCCTTCACACTTACCCTGCCTGTAGGCAGCGGACGATTCTCCGTCCTTTTCATCAAAGCGTCTAAATCTTTTTCAATGATTTGATTGATGGTCACTGAAGAAGCTGAAACCAAGAGTCCGCCAATACTCAACATCATCAATACCAGCCAATTAACAGATCCCTGTGAAGCCAATGCATAACCAAAGGCCGCTGAAAAAGCAACCAAAAAGGATAACCTGAACTTCATTAATTCAAAATATGCTTTTGCTTTTGCGGCAAACCCAATATTTAATGCGATACTGCTCATTAGTTTATAATATCTTTTTCTCTAACTAATACATTATTTCTTAACTGCAAAAATAAATAAAACTGCACTCCAAATACTATACTCGCCAACAATAAATGCACTGGCTGCAATATAGCAGGAATAGCAAAATACGCCATCACTATTCCAGTACATATTTCTAACACCACCAGCGAAAACAAAAACTTAATATAGTTTGTTAGCTTTTGTTCGTCACCCTCATCACTCTTATACAGCACATAAATCAACCACGTATGCACCCCTACTATCAAAATAGAGAACGAACGATGTATATAAAACGGCAACCCTAATGCACCAATCCATTCGTTCCTCACTGAATTTCCTAAAGCCCTCGCCACCACATCTACCGCTTCTCTCACTTGTGTGCCTAAAACAATTTGAACCAGTGACAATATAATGGCAACAACCAGCCAACTTCGTAATCCCTTTTTTAATGCTTTGTTTTTCAATTCCCCTATTGTCTCTTTTACAAGAACCCTCAAGTAAATCAACAGTGCAACCAACCCTAACGCTAACAACATATGGAAAGATACCATCCATGTTAGCAAGTTCGTAGATACCACCAAAGAACCTGTCCATCCCAAAAATCCTACCAAGAAAAAAGCAGCCACTGATAAATAAAAAACACGAGGTCTTATCTTCCTAAGTGTCACTGCCGTCAGCAGCATAGCAAACACAAAAATCCCAATCAGCACGCCTGTCAATCTATTCAGGTATTCAGTCCAAGTCTTCCGTTTATTAAAAACAGATTCTGCTGCTATAATTCCTTCATGCTCCACATCATTCGCTAGCTGCTCAAATCCTATTGAACTTAAAAATTCAGCTAATTTTTTATTTTTTCGTACTCTCTTCTTCTGATATACTTCTTTATAATCAGCAGGCAACTGGGCAACATCAGTTGGCGGTGTCCATGCTCCAAAGCATTTAGGCCAGTCAGGACAACCCATTCCTGAACCAGTACTCCGCACAATCCCGCCTACCAGAATCAGCACATACACTGCTATCAAGGTAATCGCATTAAACCTTCTAAATGATTTTAGCTTATTTGTCTTAGTGACTTGCTTCATCTATTCTAATACCTTCCACACCTTCTTGCACCTCAATTAAATCATTCTCATGCGGAAAATTAGATTCCCGCGTTTCTGAAAATGGAATATTTTGAGGAATAAAATCTTCTTTAGCACCAGGCTTACTAAAATCATACGGCCATCTGTGTACTGTTGGAATCTCACCAGGCCAGTTTCCATGTCCAAGATTCACAGGTGTTGTCCACTCTAAAGTAGTAGCATTCCAAGGATTTGCTGTCGCCTTTCTTCCTCTAAACATGCTATAAAAGAAATTGAATAAAAATATTATTTGTGCGACAAAAGTAACAAAAGCCGCTACGGTCACCAGCATATTCAAGTCCGTAAAAGAACTGAAAGCATCAAAGTTAGTAAAAGAATAATATCTTCTTGGAAAACCTGCAATTCCTATGTAATGCTGTGGAAAAAACACCAAATAAATACCTATGAATGAAAGCCAGAAATGTACCGCCCCTAATTTTGAATCCATCATTCTACCAAACATTTTCGGAAACCAATGGTAAACCCCAGCAATCATCCCAAAAAACCCTACGGCACCCATCACAATATGAAAATGCGCTACAATAAAATACGTATCGTGTAACTGTATATCCAACACCGCATTTCCCATAAATATACCAGTAATACCACCAGAGATGAAGAACGAAACCAAACCAATAGAAAATAACATGGCAGGTGTGAAAATAATATTCCCACGCCAAAGTGTCGTCAAGTAATTAAAAACTTTTACCGAAGAAGGCACTGCAATAATCAATGTCATAAACATAAAAACCGAACCCAAAAATGGATTCATTCCTGTCACAAACATATGATGCGCCCATACCACAAATGATAGTACTGTAATGCCAAACATTGAGCCAATCATCGCCTTATAACCAAAAATTGGTTTTCTAGAATTGGTAGATATAATTTCGGAGGTAATTCCCAACGAAGGTAACAATACAATATACACTTCAGGGTGTCCTAAAAACCAAAACAGATGTTGAAACAAAATCGCACTACCGCCAGTGTTCGACAAGGCTTCTCCACCAATGTAAATATCCGACAAATAAAAGCTCGTCCCGAAACTCCTATCCATAATCAACAACAACGCTGCTGATAATAACACAGGGAAAGAGAGCAATCCGATTACAGCGGTCAAAAAGAAAGACCATATTGTCAATGGCATTCTCGAAAATGCCATTCCTTGTGTTCTTAAATTAAATATGGTCGTGATGTAATTAATTCCTCCCAACAGACTAGATACAATGAACAATGCCATTGCTATCAACCAAAGTGTCACGCCCATTTTTCCACCTTCCGATGCCTGTGGCAAGGCACTCAATGGTGGGTATGACACCCAACCTCCCGCCGCAGGTCCTGTAGAAAGAAAAATTGACAAGAACATAATCGAGCTTGAAATGAAAAAGAACCAATACGACAGCATATTCATAAACCCCGATGCCATATCTCTAGCGCCAATTTGTAGTGGAATTAAAAAATTACTAAACGTACCACTCAGTCCTGCAGTCAACACAAAAAATACCATAATCGTACCATGCATTGTCACCATCGCAAGAAAAAATTCAGGGTCTAACCTGCCACTGCCAGCATCACCAATAATCCAATCCCCAAGCAATGGTTTCAGCCATGTTAAATCTGTATCTGGAAATCCCAACTGAATACGAAATAGCAAGGACATGAGACCTCCTATAAAAGCCCACGCAATTCCAGAAAACAGAAACTGTTTCGCAATTATTTTATGGTCTGTTGAAAATATATATTTGAATATAAAGCTTTGCTCATGATGTTCTTCGTGATGCGCTCCTTCGTGTTCTTCTGTAGCCATTTTAATTGTTATTTATAAACTTTTTAAAATTTCAGTAATTAATTTGATGCTGGAGATATTCCCGCTTTTATGCTTGCCACTTCCTTTAAGGCTTCTGGCACTCTACTTAGGTAATCCTTATTTTTAGACAGCCAAGGCTCTTGTTTCGCAAACCATGCATCGTACTCTTCTGGAGTGACTACTTCAATCAACATTCTCATCGTAAAGTGACCCTGCCCACAAATTTCAGTACACGCCAATTCATATTGAAAGTCATCATTCTTTGTTTCAATGCGCATCTCCTTGGTTGTCTTAGTCGGCACAAACCAAAACCTAGTAGGCATGCCTGGCACTGCATCCATTTTCAATCTAAAATGAGGTATGAATACACTGTGTAAAACATCCTTCGCTCTAATCTTAAACTCAACCGGCCTTCCTACAGGTAAGTACATTTTCCGTGGGATAAAATCGTCAAAAGAAGATTTGTCAGAAAAATCAATTCCCAACGTATTGGTGGCATCAATTTTTCTATAGTCAGAGGCTCCTAACTTTTTATCCTTTCCTGTATACCTCACCGACCACTGGAATTGCTGTCCCACAATTTCAATGACTTCAGCGTCCTTGGGTGCAGGTGACATAATTTTTGACCAATTATCCAACCCGTCAAAAATTAAAACTGCCAGTACGATAGCAGGAACTACCGTCCACCATATTTCCAATTTATTATTATGTGGAAAAAAATCTGCCCTTTTATTTTCCTTATATCGGTATTTAAAGGCAAAAAAGAAAAGAAGGATATTCGTCAATAGAAATGCCACCCCAGTAACTGCGGTGGTAACCCAAAACATCCTGTCGATATCAACACCATGTTTTGAGGCAACGGGTAACGTATATTCATCAAATCGTGCGACTGAATACCAGAAAAATAATGCCAAAGCAGCAATCAGGAAAGTCAACATCAAAAAAGCATTGACCTTATTGCTTGTAGAAACAACTTGGTTTTTATCCTTGGAAATTTCAGCCAGGGCATTGACCTTCATAATCATGAAAATTATAGCAACCAAAAGAACGATGCCGACTATAATAATTAACTGTGTCATATATTTATAATTTTCAACTATTCAAACAAACTTTTATAAGTGATGGTGAAGGCTTTCTTCCATCATCGGGTGATTTTTTGCTATCAATGGTTTCTTCGCCAAATTTGATAAAATCACAAAGAGGAATGCACTACCATAAATAAGGGTAATACCTATTTCTAAGAATCCAAATCCTCCATTTTCTTTCAATGTACCGGGCGTAATCATCAAGTAGAAATCAAACCAATGACCTATTAAGATAATGGTCGCTACGATCTTCAAGAAAATTACATGCCTTTTTGAATCCCTAGTCATCAATAAGAAAAATGGCAAAAAGAAATTCATAATTAGTACGAATAGCAATACTGGAAAATAGTAATCACTGGTAATTCTCTCAATAAAGTATATGGCCTCTTCAGATATGTTGGCATAGTAAATCAGTAAAAACTGCGAGAACCAAATATAGGTCCAAAAAATACTAAATGCCCACATAAAAAGTCCTAAATTATGCAAATGATTAGCGTTAACAATTTTCAAGTATCCCTGTTTTTTTAGATACAAGACTAACAAGGTAATGGCTGCTAAACCTGATACAAACCAGCTCGCAAATACATACCATCCAAACATGGTACTATACCAATGTGTATCCACAGACATAATCCAATCCCAGGATGCCATGGAAGATGAATACCCAAAGAAAACAATAAAAATAGCTGATAGGCCAATCGTTTTTTGCCAGTTTTTATCTCCACCTTCTATATCCTCAGCAATTGATCTTTTTCTAATTAACAAAAACATGCCAAACCACACCGCAAAATAAACAACCATTCGTCCTAAGAAAAATGGGGTATTAAGATATCCCTGTTTTCCGGCAATCACTTCATCATATTCAGGATTCGGCGCTCCATTTTCTAAGAATTCGTTATAAAGCCCTTCATGCGTCCAATGAAATATATCATGACCTCCCAAGAAAAATGTGACCACTAATAAAACAAATGCAATTGGAAGCCAAAACCCGAATGGTTCTACCACTCTTTTCATCCCTGCCGACCATCCTGCTTGTGCGACATACTGCAAGGCGACAAAGAACACCCCAATAATAGATATCCCTAGAAAGTACATATTATTAATCCACAAATCTGCCCAAACCCGCGTCATCCAGTCAAATCCATGGTGCCCAGCCCCTTCCACGACTTCTGCTCCTTCATGATGTCCACCACCATTTTTAACCATGAAAATACCGACAATCACGGCAATAATTCCTACAATCACCATGATTCCAATATTCCTTTTGGTTTTTCCGGTGAACTCGTATTTTTCGTCTAGTGTATGCTCTGATTGCATATGATCAAACAATTAAATTTTTAAAACTATTGATTTTGTAACTTTTCTACATGTCTTGCGATTTTCCATCGCTCCTCCACGCTCAACTGTGAAGCATGTGACCCCATCCTACGAATACCATAAGTAATCACGTGAAATATATGTCCTTGTGACAAGGTATTGGTAGGTCTCGCAGCATAGTTCGGTACGCCTTGAAAAATCACCCCCACCTTTCCATCTCCTTTTCCTGTGTCGCCATGACAATGTGAGCAAAATCTCATGTACAATTGCTCCCCCTCAGCACCTACTTCATCCGCAGTATAAGGATTTTTCAAATTTTCCGATGCCCATTCTATACTATCCTTTGGTACTCTATAGGGCAAAAATCCGTTCCTATTTCTTTTCACAGTATTGGCGACTGGTACTCTCATATTCATATGATTCGGATTGTTAGGATTAGAATTGTAATATTCTCCCTGTCCATCATCAATAGAACTCACCCATTCACCTGCCTCTTTATCCGTTATTTGTTTCAAAGGTTTATATGAAACTGAATTATACATATTTGGCGCATACTCCAGTCCCGTGTCATCTTTCCCTGCACTTGTACAAGAAGCTAGAAATGCTAGCGTTCCGAATAGTACAATAGTTTTTATGGTATGATTAATTGTCATTTTTATATCTTTAATCAAAACTTTTTTGAATTCACTTCCGACGCTCCCGAATCATTTAAAATAGCTGTTATTTTTACAGGAGACAATGTGTTTTTCCCAAGGTCAATGGCCATAACGTGCTTGTCATCAGTACTCCGCTCGTCAAAGGTCATCGGTTTTCCCCACGGCTTCAAGTTGCTACTCACCAAAAATGTTCCTACCATTCCAAAAGCTGCGAATAATACGGTCATTTCGAAGGCAATAGGAATAAAATCAGGAAGTGGGGTGAAATTTTTACCACCAATAATCATTGGCCAATCAAATCCAAGCATATAGAACATCATGGTAAATGCAAGTGTAGTACCTGTAATACCAAAGAAAAATGCCACAATCGATAAGTTTGTCTTATAGCCAAGTGTAACCTCTAATCCGTGTACAGGATAAGGCGTATACACCTCATGGATTTTCATTCCATGTTCTTTGGCATTCTTTATGGCACTGAATAATGATTCCTCATCATCAAATATGCCCACTAAAAAATCTTTAGTACTATTCATATTTATTTCTTTTTAAGAGAATCCGATTTTAGTATTGATTTTACCTCTGCCATATTTATCACTGGGAAAAACTTGGCGAAAAGGAAAAACAACGTGAAAAACAATCCAAATGTGAACATATAATCACCTATATCATAAAGTGTAGGTTTGAACATCGCCCAACTCGACGGTAAGTAATCTCTGTGAAGAGATATAACAATAATCACAAAACGCTCAAACCACATCCCAATATTTACAATGATGGAAATCACGAATGTAGATACAATACTGGTTCTAATTTTTTTAACCCAAAACATTTGCGGTGCGACCACATTACAGGTCATCATAGAAAAGTAAGCCCACCAGTATGGACCGGTAGCTCTATTAACAAATTCATACAACTCATATTCAACCCCTGAATACCATGCGATAAAGAATTCAGTGATATAGGCAATCCCTACTATTGAACCCGTTACCATAATAATGATATTCATCAATTCAATATGATTGATGGTAATGTAATCTTCTAGTTTATATACTTTCCGGGTAACAATCAGCAGCGTCTGCACCATGGCAAACCCTGAGAAAATCGCCCCTGCCACAAAGTATGGTGGGAAGATTGTTGTATGCCATCCGGGAATTACAGAAGTGGCAAAATCCATGGACACAATGGTATGTACTGATAATACCAATGGCGTTGCCAATCCTGCCAATACCAACGCCACCGTTTCATATTTTCCCCAAGTTTTGGCAGCACCATCCCATCCCAGACTCAAGCCGTTATAGATTACTTTTGACACTTTACTTTTCGCATGATCTCTAATCGTGGCAAAATCAGGAATCAAACCTATATACCAAAATACC
>CAYRIF010000072.1:0-13883 GCA_964424205.1 uncultured Roseivirgaceae bacterium
AGCTATAAATATAATTCTTGAACAACATTATAGATACATCAAACAACTAGAACGAAATAAACAAAAGTATGCTGAAACCTAAGATGACAAAGTAGGATTAATCAGTAATATAAAACACAAAAGAAGATTACAGAATTATGACAAAAATGCGCCTATTAGTAGGGTTGCCAATAAGAAAAGAAAGATACATCAACACGCTCAAGCCAGCAATGCTGAACAAATACGAGCTCTTGCTGATGCACCTTGATACAAACTTATAAAATAGTTTGAAATTAACTTGGTTTTAATCGGTATAACTAGTAGGTTTTCAAAACCTACTAGGTCTAAAAACAGGCAAAGCCATAAGAACATTACCTTGCCCAAGGGACAATGTTTTCTAATTTGAAATAAAATAATTAAAATAATTTTCTATCAAACTGCGAATTTTTTGGCTATTTATGTAACTATATAAATATTTAATATAATTATATAAAGTATTTTACTGCATAGTAGTATCTTTTACTTAGTACTATGCAACACATAGTACCTTTTGTCGTATACTTGCATATCGAATGATACTAAACAACAAAATTATGAAAACGACAAACACAGAAATTAGAAAAACAACTCGTTCAGATTTTGGAATGGGTAGCTTAACAAAAAGAGAATACTGGAATAGCCACAAACGCTATTCATGCATTACACAATTTAGATTTATTTAAACATATAACAATACAATTATGAAAACTATAAACTCAGAAAACAGAAAAAGTAATCATTCCAATTTCGGAATGAGCAAAATGACCAAACGGCAATACTGGAATAGTAAAAGACGCTACTCTGGCAGCACCCCGTTTAGATTTATTTAATACTTAAATCTAATAAATTATGAAAATCACTATATAAATAATAAAGATATGAAGCTAGAAAACACGCAAGTGCAAATGCGAAAGGGCATTCTGGAGTTCTGCATACTACAGATAATCTCCAGAGGTGAAGTTTATGCTTCGGATTTGCTACGGGAACTAAAAGAAGCCAAAATCATTGTGGTGGAAGGCACCTTGTATCCGCTACTCACTAGGTTAAGAAAAGCGGAGTTGCTGGAATATAAATGGGTAGAATCAGTATCAGGGCCGCCTAGAAAGTACTATACCCTCACCGACAAAGGTGCTCAATTTGTACTTAAACTAGAAGAAACCTGGAATGACTTACAGGCTTCAACCAATTCAATTATTACCAAAACCAACAAAGAATCTAAATAATTACTACTATGAAAAAAACAATAAGCATAAACATCAGTGGTATCATCTTTCATATAGAAGAAGACGGATTTGACCAACTAAAAAACTACATAGAGTCTGTCAAAAAATACTTCTCCACTTATGAAGACAGTAAAGAAATCATTGAAGACATAGAAAATAGAATAGCAGAAATATTTTCCGATAAACTAACAGCAGAAAACCAAGTAGTAACGGCAGATGACGTACATGCGCTAATGGCTACTATGGGCGATGTGGCTGATTTCGAAGCAACAGAAGAACCTGAAGATTTTGGTATGACTACCGATACTCATGAAGAAAAATTCAATGGTAATGAAAGTACCGATAAAACGAGTTCAGGACCTAAAAAACTCTACAGAGATAACAAAAGAAAGGTGATAGGCGGCGTAGCAGCAGGCATTGCGAATTACTTCAATGTCGATGCGCTTTGGGTTAGGTTGGGATTGGTATTTTTGTCAATTTCTGCTTCCTTTCCATTTAACCACCACTTTAATTTTAGTGTATCCGGTACCTTATTTCTTGCATACATCGTAGCGATGTTTGTCATTCCAAGTTCCGATGAACTTGAAAGTGTAAAAAAGATTAAAAAGTTTTTTAGGAATGGTGATGATAAAGTTATGGGTGGTGTAGCAAGTGGTTTAGCATCCTATTTTAATACCGATGTTACGCTTATCAGGATACTTTTCGTTGTCATAACGTTACTCGGGGGTTCTGGTATTTTTCTTTATATTGTCCTATGGGTCATTACACCTGAAACAAAAACCATCTCCGATAAACTAGAAATGGAAGGCAACCCAGTGACGCTATCTTCTATAGAATCTAACGTAAAAAAAAATCTGAATGAAGAAGCAAGCGGAGAAGAGAGTACTATTGCTAAATTACTACTATTTCCCTTTCGATTAATTGCCACCATCTTCCAAGGACTCGGAAAAGCACTAGGACCAATCGCCCTGTTTTTTATCGAGGCTATTAGAATATTCTTTGGACTCCTACTGCTTGTACTTGGTCTCAGTGCTGGATTAGCACTAACTATTGGACTTGGCGGCGCGCTTGGAGTTTTACATGACAGTAGTTATATACAAATTGCAGACATTCCCATTGAACTAATAAAGGATACTTTTCCCCCATACACTTTTTTGGCAACATTTTTTGCAGCGACCATACCATTCATTGTACTTGGTTTTGTGGGAATATCGATCATTGCTAAAAGAAATGTAATTCATGGAACATTAGGGTGGGGCTTGTTAGGTCTTTGGGTGATTAGTGTTATATCCCTCGCTGCTACACTTCCGCCAATCATTCGTGATTTTAGTACTGATGGTGAACATAAAGAAACCATCACCTACAATATAGATAGCAAATCCGTTCATCTTTCAATCAATGAAACAGGCATGGATGACTACAATGGCGCCTCCCTTAGGTTGAGAGGTCATGCCGATTCGACATTCAAACTCGTAAAATCTTTTGAAGCACAAGGTAAGAATAGAAAAACAGCCATTGAAAATGCGCAAATGGTTACCTATAATGTAGCCCTAAATGATTCCATATTTATCTTTGATTCAAATATTCAATTTAGAAATAACGCGAAATTCAGAGGGCAAGATTTGGACATGACATTGTACGTACCAATCAGTAGGCCTTTTACCATGGACTATGACATGCGATACTTGCTTAACAATACCATCTACCGAGCTGGGTATAGCATTCATGATATTGAAAATAATACATGGATGTTTACAGAAAAAGGGTTAAAGTGTACTACCTGTGAAGAGAAATCTGATGATAATTCAAATGGTGAGCCTAATAGCTTTTATTTCAAAGATGATGAGGCACGGATATTTGAGGTAAGTGACTTCACTAGCATAGAGGCTGGTGATGCCTTTGACATTGAAATCACACAAGCTGACAAATTCTACGTGGCAGTCTCCGGTGACGATAGAGATTTAGATGACCTTGAAGTTCGTGTAAAAAATGATAAATTAATCATCGACATAGATAATTTATTCAGACGCCGTATCCGAAACAACAAGGGCATAAGGATTAAAATTACCATGCCTAAGTTAACTGAACTTGACATCAGCGGCGCCACCACAGTCATAGCGGATGGGTTTGAAACCGATGACATGGCAATTGACCTTGGAGGTTCAGCAAGTTTGACGTTGGATGTGAAAGTAGAAAACATGGAAGTAGATCTGAGCGGTTCTTCAGATCTAGACCTGACTGGTTCGGGTGAGCGGATTATCATAGATATGTCTGGTGCCTCAAGCTTAAGTGCCTATGATTTTGATGCCCAAGATATGGAAATAGAAACCTCTGGTGCTGCTAGTGCAGAAGTTTCTGTAAGCGACGAACTAGATACAAACTCAAGCGGCGCAAGTTCAATACGATATAAAGGAACCCCTACTTTACACCCAAGCACATCAGGAGCAAGTAGCCTTACGCAAGAAGATTAATTAAATAATATAAACAACAATTCATTTCAACCCCACGGCATATGGTCGTGGGTACTGACAGGAAACTTACGTCTAAAAAACAAAAGTAACTACAGTAAGAAAATTCTAAAAAAATGAAACACCGTGCAACCATGCATCACCAAAAAGAAACTAATGATATAAATAGGCATTCCGTTTGTAACAAATCATGGCATGGCAAGTCTTATTATTAAAACTACACTTTGGTGTAGCTGGAAGGATTTGAATGATGCGTTGTTTTGTAAAAGAATATAAATAACCGTATAAAAATAAATAAATTATGAAAACTATACAACATAAACTCACCCTTACATTTGCCATTATTTTTGGCATCATTGTAACCGTTGCTGCACAGCAAAATACCCAAACCATAAAAGGAAAGGTAATCAATGCAGCAACCAAAGAGGCTGTTCCTTTTGTTAATATTATCGTCGTAGATTCAAATCCGCTCAAAGGAACCACAAGCAATTCCGTTGGAAACTTTGAAATAGAAGACATACCTGTAGGTCAAGTAACACTTCGAGCCACTTTTATTGGCTATCAGGCAACTGTGCTTGAAAATCTCGAGCTAACTACAGGGAAAGTATTGAATGTAGAAATTGTAATGGCTGAAAATGCCAAAAAATTAGATCAAGTGACTGTGCAAGCGAGTCGTCCGTTGGTAGAGGTACTGCCTGACAAAACGGTACTGAATGTAGCAGGTAGCACCAATGCTACAGGGCAGAATGGATTGGAGCTATTGCGAAAAGCGCCCGGTGTCATGCTCGACAATAACGACAATATTATCGTATTGGGTAAAACTGGTGTTAAGATATATATTGATGGCAGACCTAGCCCACTCAGTGGAACAGAACTGACCGAATTACTAAAAAGTATGCAGTCGGAACAGATTGATGCCATCGAAATAATCACCAATCCGTCTGCGAAATATGAGGCAGAAGGCAACGCAGGAATTATAAATATCCGCTTGACCAAGCAACTCAATACTGGCGCAAACGCAAGTATTAACTTCGGATATTCGGCAGGTATCAAATCAAGATACAACACAAGTGGCACTGTCAATTATAGAAATGGCAAATTCAATGCCTTCGGAAGTTACGGTTACTATCATAATGAAAATGCGAACACCAATATAATTTTCAGAAGACAAAGTGATGCTACCTATAACCAAATAGCTAACCAAACGAGTAAATCTCCTAATCATAACTATAAAGTTGGATTAGATTATTTTATCAATGATAAAAACACCATCGGTTTTATCTTCAATGGCAATTCCAATACAGGCAATTGGAATAATATAGGCACCACCAAAATCGCAAATCAAACGAGTGGTATTTTAGCAAAAATCCTGTGGGCTGAAAGTTTCGAAAACCATGCGAGAAAAAACAATAATATCAATGTCAACTATAACTATAACAATAAGAAAGGAAAAAGCTGGAATCTTGACCTAGATTATGGCAATTACAACAATGCTGCGGACACCTATCAACCTAATATATATACCACTCCTGACGGCAATACCGAATTGGCTAAACGTATTTTTAGTACCAACACACCTACCAATATTGATATTTATACAGTAAAGATTGACCATACACGAAATATAGGAAAAGTTAAATTAGAAATCGGTGCAAAATTTGGTTACGTCAAAACCGATAATACTTTTGATTTTTTCAATGTAGTAGATGCCAAGAAAGTATTTGATACCGAAAGAAGCAATCAATTCGTATATACTGAAAATGTAAATGCCGCTTACGTTAATATTTCGAGCGTTATCAATGACAAGTGGAGTTATCAATTGGGACTACGAGCAGAACAAACAAACTCGGAAGGAGACCTTAGCGCCAACCAAGTAAATAATGACAAGAATGTAAAAAGAGACTATTTTGATGTTTTCCCATCAGGAGGGTTGAGCTATAAAGCAAGTGACAAAAGTGCTTGGAGTTTGAGCGTCGGCAAAAGGCTTCAAAGACCTAGTTATCAGGATTTAAATCCCTTTGAAAATAAATTGGATGAGCTGACTTTTCAAAAAGGAAATCCATTTTTAAATCCACAATATGCTTACAACGTGAAACTGAGTAATACTTACAACCATACTTTAAGTAGCAGCCTGAGTTATACCTACACCAAAGATTATATCACAAGAATCATGGATACGTTGGACGTGAGCAAGTCGTTCATCTCTTTCCAAAACTTGGCGTCACAAGAGGTGATTAGTTTAACGGTCAGTGCGCCCTATTCCTTCACAGACTGGTGGAGCAGCTACACAAGCCTCACAGGATTTAGCACCCATAATCAAGCAACATTTGATGATGGGAAAACCATCGACTTGAGCGTCACAACTGTATCATTTTATAGCCAGCAGACATTTTCGTTGCCTAAGGATTTTAAGTTTGAGGTCTCAGGATTTTACAACTCGCCAGGCGTGTGGGGCGGTACTTTCCGATTTAACAGTATATGGGGAATGGATGCAGGTATCAGCAAAAAGATTTTGAAGGACAAAGGAAATTTAAAATTAGGCGTTAGCGATATATTCAAAACACAAGGATTTTCTGCCACAAGTATTTTTGGTGGACAGGTAATGGACATCTCTGGATATTGGGATAGCAGGCGTTTCAAAATTAATTTCTCTTACAAATTCGGCAATAGCAAAATCAAAAGTCGTAGAAGAAAAACAGGCCAAGAGGCGGAACAAAATCGTATTAAGTCAGGAAATTGATACAAAAACTATTCGTTCCTGACAACAAAGTCTGCTATACCGGAAATTTAGACCCTATATTTTAAAATGGTATAATTTATACGGTGTGTAGAAAGAGATTACGGATAGATTTATTCACGTGAAAAACTATGAATAAATCTTCCGAAATGACGCTAGATTCGTTTTATATTCTGCGAATCAAAATGAAATTAGTAGCATCTAAATTCATATTTATTCCTAGGTTTGTTTCCTGACGAGCTTAGGACTCAGTAAATTGATTTTAGTAAACAACCCTTTAGGATTCATTTCCTAAGGGGTTTTGTTTTTTTGCAAAGCTATCAAACTTATGATTTACTACTATCCTCGCATCTGTTGAGAAATATCCATATTATGTGGTGCAGTTCAGGGGATACCGCAACAGTTACGGCTAATCTCTACTGAAAAAACCCTTTCATTTTATCCTGCAACTGCGCTTTGGTCTCACTACGACTAGGCGTCAGTGGCAACTTTCCTGGAAAGGTTTCCATGTGCAACGTCTGCGTCGGGAAAGCAAATTCAACTCCCAATGTGTCTGCCAATCTGATAATATCCAAAATAATTTCTTGTTTTGCCTCGAGTTCTCCTACAACGTCAGGCACTTCGAAAAATACTGAAAAAATTATATCTAACGAATTTGCTCCCAAGTCTATTAAATTTACCCTAATATTATCCTTCCTAGTTTTCGGATGGTTCGATGCTATTTTTCTTACCCCTTCGACAAAAATAACAACCAAATCTGCTGGCGTATCATACGTAATCCCGAGCGTAGTTTTATACCTTCTAAACAACCGCAAACCATAATTATCGATGGTGCTATCTGCTAATTTTGCATTTGGAACATAAATCAGAGAGTCGTTGAATGTTCGTACCCGTGTAGAGCGAAAACCAACCTCTTCCACAATACCATCAACTTCGCTAGTTGTAATCCAGTCACCAATTTGGAATGGTCTATCCACAAAAATCATCAGTGACCCAAAGAAATTTCTAATGGTATCGGTCGCTGCCAAAGCAAATGCCAATCCACCAATGGATAGCCCCGTGAGGAGCGGAATTATATCGACATTCAGATAATACAGTGTGTAAAATGCCCCAATAACCACCACAAAAAATTTGATTGCTTTTACAATCAATGGGATAATCTGATTGTCCATTTTGCTATCGGTACCATCTGCAATTCTATTAAAATAGGTTGCCAATAAATCAACAACATAATACAATGCAATGGTTGTAAAAACTGGCAATGTGGCCTTGAGCAGAAGCGGAATGAGTTTGAAATAATTATCAATGGGCAATTGCAGGACAGGAAGCAACATGGTAGCCAACCAAAAAATAATCAACAAACTAACAGGTTTTGCCACATGCAACACATCTGCTGCAATGCCCTGCCTTTCTATTTTTTTAAAAAACCCATTGATAACTCTACGTAGAATAAAAGTTAATATTTTGTGAGACACAAAACACAATACAAACAAACCCAACAACCCAACAAGTTGCCAAGTAAACAAACCCATCACACTACGAGTCCCGATTTTAGGCAATAATGTCAGTAATTCATATGTGCCAAAGGGATACGTTTTTTTGAATACTCGATCAATATTTTGAATCGTTTTTTTTGAGTACAACCATTGATTGCCCACCTTGACTAGGTAAATTTCAGGCACTTCCTTTGCCAAAATATATTTATGGGTTTGAGAGGCTGAGTCTAAATAATTCGCCGCCGTTGGGAAAACATGCTCATCCAGGTAGATTACCTTCCCATCAAAAATATGTTTCACTTTAATTGCCAGCTGCGCTGCCTTTGTTTGCGTAACCCCCTCTTGCAAAAATGCTCTTGCCGCCACATCAGGATGATAATTATCCTGCTGTAAATTTTCAAAATGGGTGTAAATAGTATTGTGCGGTGTAGATAGATTATACAGCGTCATTTCTACTTCCTTTCCTTCCGCTACCTTTTGCGCAAAAGAAACGTTCCTACAAAATAGTAGTAGGGCAATTAACATTATTGATTTAAAACTCACTATTCTCATCGCTCTATTTTTCATAAGCTAAAATCGAAAACGTATTTTCATAATTTTTATAGACATCATATTTATGCTGCTTTTCAAAATACATCAACCCTATTTCAAAACCACTTTCAATAGGTTGATAATTAATAAGATTTCCTTCGGCATCATACATATAGGTGAATTCCTGCTCTTTATCAGTCAGTATAAACACCTCTTCTCCCCTACCAAAATTATAATACTGGATGCCCATCTTCCCTGAACTCACGTAATCTTTCTCGAAAATCACCTCCCCATTATGGTCTAAGACACTCACTCTGTTTTCTTCCTGCCTTAAAATCACAAACGTCCTGCCCAATGCATCAATTGCCATTTTATAAACTGCATCTTTACTGGGGCGAAAAAGTTGTTTTCGTTTAGTCACCGACCCTAGCAAATTAAACTGCACCAACTGACCGTTGTTGGTTACGGTTGTAAATTTTGTGGTTGAAAAACTAGTGCCTGCCTGCACAAAAATCGGATTGGCTGTTTTGCTTTTCAACTCAAAAGGAAAACCTTTAAGCATATGTCCTCTTCGATTCATTACATTCACTGTACCATCTTCCTGCATGGCTATGATGCAGTCCTTTTTCCTAATCCTAATATGGAACGGTGCAATAGCCAATCTTTTTGGCAATTTTCGTGGTTGCCACCCGTCAAGATTTTTTCCGCTTTTATCAAACATATATACATTGCCAAAATAGTCAGAAACTAAGAATCGATACCGCTTGCTTTTATCATAATCCACTACCGATGTTTTATCCAATATCACATCTGCCGAAACCGACACAGGAAATCCTGCTACATATTTTCCTGTTCTATCAATGATGTGTAGCGCATGTTCGGTAATAAAATAATACTGCAACTTCCCGTTTTTATAGTAATCAATTTGATAAATTCTATCTTGAATTTTGCTACCCAACGAATCTTTCCAAATTACTTTTCCTTTATTATCAATCAAATACAACGTATTGTTCGCATCCTGCACCAATACTTCCTGCTTATTAGTCTTGTGATTTTTTACTATATAGGGCCGCATGATTATCGGAGCATCAGTAGTAGTATTTTGTGCCAATACATAATTTTTTGGTGTCTGCTGTTTTCTCTTATCTTTATTGAAGTCAACCACCACACTGGTAAAAAATTTATCTTCCACATTATTAAATTGCACAGCAGTTTGCTGGAATTGCTTGGTTTGAAAAGTATTTTTTTCTGCAAACTCTTCCCATTTGGGAGATAAGTCAGACAACAATATTTTCCAAGCACTGGCGGTGTTTATAAAATAACTAAGGTTGGCTTCTTGCAAGGTATTTTCAAAAAATGCGCTTTGTCTTACTGATTTTGACCAAACATTTTCTAGTTCAATATCATTCACCAAAGACTTAATGACCTCTATACCATTGCCAAAAACCATATAATCCCCAACGGAGGTATAAAAACATTGATCAAAATCCGTGAATGGCGCTCCCAATACTTTCTTTGGAAAATTCGGAATGTTCAACTGCCTAATTGGCCATCCTGAATACGCCTCAGTATAAACGCTATCTCCTGTACGATTTGCCATCGCTTCGGTCAAACTATTCATTTGGTTCAAAGCTTCATTGATATCATTTGCATGAATAATTAATAACTTTTCAGGCTTCCTTGGGTCAATCGATTCTAGTGTTACCATTCCTATCTCATGACCCATCCATTTGAAAAAATGCTCAGGATTGTATTTATAATCTGCCTGCAATTGCTTCCATATACCCAATTGTTTTGGCATTTTTTCGTCCCAATAACCCTTCAACTTATCTTTCCAAGCCACCGCATCCTCAAATGTCAAGTGATAGAGATAGGCGGTTCTGGTAGGAATAAATTGTGCCATCTCCATTGGATAGGATTTTTGACCAATTAGTGTACCCAAAAAGCTTTTATTGTTGTCATCACCTATCTCACTGAAGCCATTTAACAGCACCTTATCGTTGGTGATGGTCATGTCCAGAGAAGAAGAACCTGCAAAATTTTTGAGCATGGCATTGTGTTTCCCTCTACTAAAAATAGCCATGAGTTGTGAGAGTCTTCTGTTATTCACATATAGATTTCCGGTATCATCATCAAGTTTTGAGACCGTGTAAAGTGATGCGTTTTGATTTTGAAATGTCCTGACATTTTCACCTGTAATGTTACGAATGGCATCTTCTACAAGGTATGGGGTGAAACTGCCAATAAAAAAATTCTTATGAAATATATAGGTAAATATCTTTCCTGTTTTTTTATTTTTTATCTCATTAATTTCAAATTTTTTGTAAACCCGTTTACTAAGTGTATTGTTTCCGTTTTTCTTAATCGTAGAAATTATTTTTCGAGCTATTTCATTAGATGCTAGGTTGGGGAGTTCTAAAAAAAATATAAAGCCAAAGTTATCTTTACCAGTTACATGCATTGACATTAGCAATGGATTACCGCGCAGCAACAAATCTAGCTGCCCGCTCTTCCCGCCAATGCTATCCAATGATTCAAAATCCGTTTTTAGGTCTTTGTAAAAAGGTATGGTTAATAGATTTTTCCAAATTGCTTTTTTCTGAACATCGTTCCATGCCTTTACCGTATTGGTATTTTCATAAACCAATACCGCATTTTCAGGCACCAAAGACCAAATATTATCTTTATTGGGATTTTTGAATTGTGTATAAAAATAATATCCTCCGCCTGCAAGTACAGAAATTACAAGCAAAAAAATGATGAGTTGTTTTTTCAAGGTCGCTTTGTTTTTTCTGCAAATTAAGCGAAAAAAAGAAATTAATATAATGATGAGTTTCTATAAAAAATAACTATTTTGAGGAAACGTTATTATTAGAAATTATGACAACAGAAAATTTTGATTTAAAAGCCAAAGATGGTCTTGCATTAAGTGCTAAAATATGGCAAGCAGATGGCGACGCAAAAGGAATCATTTGCCTCATCCATGGTTTTGGAGAACACCAAGACCGATATGCGCATGTGACCGAATTTTTTGCTCAAAATCAGCTGATCACTTATTCTTTTGACCTCAGGGGACATGGAAATACGGCAGGTAAAAGAGGGCATTTCAAAAACTATGAATTGCTGCTCGACGATATTGACAGCATGATTGACAAAATAAAAACGACACACCCTGACGTGCCTATCATCATTTACGGACACAGCATGGGAGGAAATATTGTTGCTAATTATATTTTAAAACGGCCTACCCAAAATCTAAAAGGAGCATTACTAACTTCTCCTTGGTTCATTTTAACCACGCAACCGACTGATGGAAAAATCAAGATGGCTCGGATTATGAACAAAATTTTTCCAGGTTTTGCTGAAGAAGGAAACCTTGATACCGATGATTTATCGCATGACAAAGCGGTAGGTACTACCTACACTGCTGACCCGCTGGTACAAGGAAAAATATCGGTCAGGGCATTTACCTCTATCTATGATGCAGGGCTTTGGGCAATTGACAATGCTAACAAACTTTCATTGCCTACACTTTTGGTGCATGGCACGTCTGATAAAATCACTTCGTTTGAGGCAAGTGTGAAATTTTCAAAAAATGCCGGTGAACAATGTGAGTTAAAATTATGGGATGGGCTGCGACATGAAACCCATAATGAATTAGAGAAAGAGAAAGTGCTGGAATATAATTTACAGTGGATTCTGAAGACAATTAATAATTAAGCACCAAAGAATAATTATAAATAACAAAGGCACTGGAGCCAAAAATGATTGATGAAATTTTGAAAGGTTGGGCAACACCAAGCATCAAACTGCTAACCTCTAACCATATGAAATTCAAAGACTATATTTTTTTCAAACATGTCCATAAAAAAAGGATAGCATTAGTTATTCCCCTCTATATCCTCCACAAGCAACTGGTACCAGCGCTCGCCATATTTCCTAATCAATGGTTCTTTCAAAAATTTGTAAATAGGGAGTTTCAGTTTTTGCCCAAGAATACACGCCGCAGAGCAAATATGCCAACGACTATAATTTAATGCATCATAATCGTCGTATTTGGAAATACGGATAGGATACAAATGACAAGAAATAGGTTTTTGGAATTTTATGTCTCCCTGATTTTTGGCGTATTCAATACCACAGATTAGCACCTTATTATCATCATAGACCGCATAAGCACATTCCTTCCCTCCAATGGTTGGTGTCGAGTAATCACCTTCTTCATCCAGTATATATTTTCCTTGCGACGTTATTGCCTTCACTCCCTCTTCAGATAAATACGGCTTCACCTTGTCATAAATCTCTTCTAAAATTGGCAACTCATCTTCTTCCAAAGGCGCACCTAAATCCCCTTCCACACAACAGGCTCCCTTGCAGCTTTCAAGGTCACAAACAAAAAATTGCTCTTTAATATCATCACTAATGACTGTATTTTCAATTAAAATCATAGATTAAAACTTTACACTTTTTATAATATTATAATTTCTAAAGCCCCACAACTGCTTCCCGAAAACATGATTCTCAAACCATGATATTACCCGATATTTCAGTCTGTCATGCTTTTGTTCTCCTGTCAATGGACCAGATTGTCTCAAGTCGTCCTGCCAATGAAAATCATCAATCCAATCCTGCATGGCAGCAGGATGCGCTCCTTGAAAAATAGGCAACTGATCCATCGGTCCGTAGTCAAAGTAGGCATTTTTCTTGTAAAACTCCGCTGCATTTTCCTTTCCCGAAAAAGTCTCAATATTGCTTTTAGATTTTTTACCCATCACCCTCGGCGGGCGCACATAGCCATAGTGAAAAATTTCAGCAGGCACTTCTACTACATTTAGCTTCTTCCCAGCTTTACTCATATAGTCCTCATAGGAGTAATCAAACGTTTCGAACTTCCGGAATGACTGTGCATCTTTCCATGAGTGAATTTTTTTATCATTTCGAATGAGTCTTATTTCCTTGGGATACCACACGTGATTTTGTTGAAAATGCTTATAATCTCCCCAAAAATGTTTGTACTGAAACAGAAATCCATCAACTCGTTTATCATCAAGATAGGTCTCACAAAGTTCTTTTAGCTGTGGCAGCCATTGTTCATGAATCGCCTCATCACTTTGCATGTAAAAAAGCCAATCGCCTGTACAAACCTCCTTTGCCAAGTCGGTCTGCTGGGCGAAAATTGTGTTTTTCGGATATTTTTCAGTGTCCCATGCTGCATGAACAATTTTTATTTTTTCAGAGTTAATGCGCTGAATTTCTGCTAATGTATTATCATCATCATCACTTTTTCCCAACACCACTACAAATTCATCCACTAGCGGTAAAATGGATAAAATAGATTGCCTCGCCGGGAAATAAAGCTTTGTAGCATTTTTTACAAAAGTGAATCCGCTTATTTTCATACCATCAAATA